>DAIOEI010000217.1:0-4735 GCA_036746335.1 Hydrogenophaga sp.
CCTTGATGTGTCGGCGCAACTGGGCGGGTCGGATCAGGCTGGTGTCCAGCACCAGAGCGCGTTCGCGCAGCTCCGAGAGCAGTTCACGCTCGTGCTCGATGGCGTCGACCAGCGAGCGGCGCTGGTCGTTGCTTTGTTTGAGCGAGAGCGGGTGAAGGCGGCGGGTTTCGGAGAAGCGGCGCACCAGCGTGTCGGTGGTGGCATCCAGAAACACCGAGCGCAGATGGATGCGCTGCCCTGCCTGCTGTTGCACGGCCGCCAGCCGACCAGGCAGGCCGGGCAGGGAGGCGGCGCTGCGCACGTCCATGGCAATGGCCACCCGGCTGGCGCGGTGGCTCTGCTCCAGTGCAATGAAATCGCCCAGCAGCTCGGGGGGCAGGTTGTCCACGCAGTAAAAACCCAGGTCCTCCAGGGCGGTCAGGGCAATGGACTTGCCGGAGCCAGACATGCCGGTGATCAGCACCAGTTCGATGGCGGGCTCGCCGGACAGGGTTGGGGTGATGTCGGTCATGGCGTGAGCAGCTCCCGTGCATGGGCCAGAGAAACTTCCGAACCATCGTGCCCACCGAGCATGCGCGCCAGCTCCCGCACCCGCGACTCACCCGCAATCGGCTGTACCGTGCTGAGCGTGACCTCGCCCTGCTGCAGCTTGCTCACCAGCAAGTGGTGCTGGGCGCAAGCCGCCACTTGGGGCAGGTGGGTCACGGCGAGCACCTGGCGGTCGGCGCCGAGCTGGCGCAACAGCCGACCCACGGTGTGGGCTACCGCGCCGCCAATGCCCGAGTCCACCTCGTCAAAGATGAGCGTTGGTGCTTGCCCCAACTGGCTCGTGACGACCGAGATCGCCAGTGCAATGCGCGAGAGCTCGCCGCCAGATGCCACCTTGCCCACCGGCCGAGGGCTCGCGCCGGCGTGACCGGCCACCAGGAACTCCACCTGTTCGGCGCCGTGCGCCTGAGGTTCTTCAAGCGTTTGCAAGGCCACTTCAAAGCGCCCGCCGGTCAGGCCCAGTGTCTGCATGGTGTCGGTGACCGCCTGGGCGAGTTGGGGTGCGGCTTTTTGCCGCTGGCGGGTGAGTTTGTGCAGTTCCGCGTCGAAGGTTTTGCGAGCCTGTTGCTCGGCTTTTTGCAGGGTCGCGAGATCCAGCGCCTGGTCGATCTGGGCAAGTTCGCCGCGCCATTGGGTGTGCAGTGCAGGCAACTCTTCTGGTGGGCGGCGGTAGCGCCGGGAAAGCGACATCCACAGGGCAATCCGGTCGTCGAGCGCCGCGAGTGTTGCCGGGTCGGGTTCGGTGCGGCGCAGGTATTGGTGCAGGTCGTGCACCACGTCCTGCACCTGCGCCAGCGCCGCTTCCAGCGACTGGGCCGCGCTCGCGAACTGGGGTTCAATACCAGCCTGGGACTGCAGTGCACTGATGGCGCGATTCAACAGCTTGGACGCGGGTTGTTCGTCTTCTTCCAGCAGGTGGGCGGCGGT
Source organism: Hydrogenophaga sp. (assembly GCA_036746335.1). Lineage (GTDB taxonomy): Bacteria > Pseudomonadota > Gammaproteobacteria > Burkholderiales > Burkholderiaceae_C > Hydrogenophaga. The sequence goes on from DAIOEI010000217.1 coordinate 1,477, forward strand.
CTGGGCTGCATCCAGCAAAGCCTGTGCATTGGCCAGGCGGCTGTGCTGTGCGTTCAGCTCTTCCCACTCGCCCGGCTGGGGCATCAGCTTGTCGAGTTCACCGATCTGCCAGGCCAGCCGCTCGCTGTCTTGTGCCAGGCTGGTCTGGCGGGCCTGGGCTTCCTGCAGCGCCTGGCGCCGCTGGCGCCATTGCGCGCAGGCCTGGCTGGCGGCGCGGGTATCCAGCCCGGCATAGGCGTCAAGCAACTGGCGCACCGCGTCTGCGCGGGTGAGGCTTTGCCAGGCGTGTTGCCCATGGATGTCAACCAGTTCGTTGGCCAGCACCTTGAGCTGGGTCGCGGTGGCGGGGCTGCCGTTGATCCAGGCCCGGCTGCGGCCTTCGGTGTCCACGGTGCGGCGCAGCAGCAACGGCTCTTCGACTGCAAAACCTTGCTCCTGGAGCCAGACCAGCAAATGCGGGGGCGTGTCGAACTCGGCTGCCACCTCGCAGCGCGCAGCCCCTTCGCGCACCACACCAGCGTCGGCGCGGGCGCCCAGCGCCAGTTGCAGTGCGTCGATCAGGATGGATTTGCCCGCGCCGGTTTCCCCGGTGAGCACACCAAAACCCGCGTCCAGCGTCAGGTCGAGCGAGGAAACGATGACAAAGTCGCGCAGAACGATGCGTCGAAGGCCCATGACAGTCCGGTAGAAAAAATCAAAGCCATCATGCCACCGCCAGGTGGCACGGGTGCGGCGGCACCGGGCCTATTTTGACCGGCTTTTTTAACTGCCTTCGTTCCAGTGGAGTTTCTTGCGCAAGGTGTCAAAATAGCTCCAGCCCACCGGGTGGAGCAGGCGCAAGGTGTGTTCCGAGCGGCGCACCACGATGCGGTCGCCATGCAGCAAGCTGGTGAGCGACTGCATGTCGAAATTGGCGCTGGCGTCTTTGCCGGAGACGATCTCGATCGCGATCTCGCCGCAGGCGGGCATCACGATGGGGCGGTTGGACAAGGTGTGTGGCGCAATCGGCACCATCACCCAGCCGTTGATGGCCGGGTGGAGCAAGGGCCCACCGGCCGACAGGGAATAAGCGGTGGAGCCGGTGGATGTGGCGATGATCAGGCCGTCGGCGCGCTGGTTGGCCACAAAGTGGCCGTCCACTTCGACCCGCAACTCGATCATGCTGGCCACGCCACCCCGGTTGACCACCACGTCGTTGAGCGCCGTGGCTTCGAACACGCAGCGCCCGTCGCGCCAGACCGATGCGGCCATCAGGGCGCGCGGGTCTTCTTCGAAGTCGCCGCGCAAGATGGGGCGGAGCTTCTCGCGGTAGGTGTCCAGCGGGATGTCGGTGATGAAACCCAGTCGGCCCTGGTTAATGCCCACCAACGGAACACCAAAGCGGGCCAGTTGCCGTCCGATGCCCAGCAAAGTGCCGTCTCCGCCGACCACCAGCGCCAAGTCGCACTGCTGCCCGATGGCCTTGACGTCCAGGGCCGGGTATTGCATCAAGCCGGTGTTGAGCGCCGTTTCTTGCTCCAGCGAGACTTCGCAGCCTTCATCGTGCAGAAAGTGCGCCACTTCCTCGACCACGCCCCTTGAGCCCGGCGCCTGGTACTTGCCCACAATGACCACATGGCTGAACCGCAAGGCTCGGGTGCTTGAGACGTTTGGGGGGAGGTGGGCAGGCGCGGCGCTCATGGATGGAGAAATTACAGCACAGGCTTCTTGCGCGGAACCGACAAAACCCTTGCCTGTGCCACAGGCCGCCAAGAGGGTGTCGCATCCGGTGTGAAGAAAGACCTGTGTGGTCTTTTTAAGGTCAGCGCCGATCCCGAGGCGTCCTTAAAATGCCACGCATGCTGGATGACCGTTCCAAACTGCTGCTCAAAGCCCTGGTCGAGCGTTACATCGCCGACGGCCAACCCGTGGGTTCGCGCACCCTGGCCAAGGCCACTGGCATGGAACTCTCGCCCGCAACCATCCGCAATGTGATGAGCGACCTGGAGGAGCTGGGCCTGATCGTCAGCCCACACACCTCGGCGGGCCGCGTGCCCACAGCGCGCGGTTACCGGCTGTTTGTCGACACCATGCTGACCGTGCGCAGGGAAAACATCGGCCCGGTGGACGACATGGGTGCCCACGGCATCGAGGCCGGGCAGCCTCAGCGGGTGATCAGCCATGCCGCGCAGATGCTGTCGAGCCTGTCGCATTTTGTGGGCGTGGTGATGGCGCCGCGGCGGACAACGGTGTTCAGGCACATCGAATTCCTCAGTCTCTCAGAGCGGCGGGTGCTGGTGATCCTGGTCTCGCCCGATGGGGATGTGCAGAACCGCATCATCCACACCCAGACCGATTTCACCCAGAGCCAGTTGCTTGAAGCAGCCAACTTCCTGAATGCCCACTACGGCGGACTGACCATGGAAGCCGTGCGCACCCGGTTGCGCACCGAGGTGGATGCGCTGCGCGGAGAAATTGCCCAGCTCATGCAGACGGCGGTGGACTTCGGCGCCGAATCCGACAGCGGTACCCAGGCGGTGGTGGTCTCGGGCGAGCGCAACCTGCTGTCGGTCAGCGAGTTTTCCAGCGACATGGGCAACCTGCGCCGCATGTTTGACCTGTTCGAGCAGAAAACCCAGTTGATACGCCTGCTCGATGTGTCGTCCCAGGCCGATGGCGTGCGCATCTACATCGGTGGTGAAAGCCAGGTGGTTCCGTTTGAAGATCTTTCGGTGGTGACCGCGCCCTATGAGGTGGACGGCCAGATTGTGGGTACGCTGGGGGTGATCGGGCCGCAGCGCATGCCCTATGACCGCATGATCCAGATCGTTGACGTCACGTCCAAGCTGGTGAGCAACGCGCTGAGTCACAGCAAGTGATGCTGCTGCACCGCCTACAATCTGTGCTGGCGGGCCGTTAGCTCAGTTGGTTAGAGCAGAGGACTCATAATCCTTTGGTCGTTGGTTCAAGTCCAACACGGCCTACCAAATTACCGTGCTACAATGCAGGGCTTGGGCGGCTGTAGCTCAGCTGGATAGAGTACTTGGCTACGAACCAAGGGGTCGTGGGTTCGATTCCTGCCAGCCGCACCACTTTTGCCAAAAGGCCTGACTTCGAAAGAAGTCAGGCCTTTTTCGCTTGTGCGCTCAGAAACAGCACACGGGCACCGGTTCACGCAACAAACCACAGCGCGAAAAAAGGGTTTGGCACGACCCACCATAACTGTATATATTTACAGTCTTTGTGGTCTGCCCATCATGTCTGCCTTGTCTGCTGCTCG
>DAIOEI010000218.1:0-4715 GCA_036746335.1 Hydrogenophaga sp.
GCCGGGTGGACCGCTACGGCCAGAAACACAAACCCCACATCGTTTACCTGTTCACCCAAGCCGTCACCGAAAAAATCAAGGGCGACCTGCGCATTCTCGAAATCCTTGAGGCCAAAGACGAACAAGCCCTGCTCAACCTGGGCGACCCATCGGTTTTCCTCAACTTCTTCGACCCCGACAAAGAAGCCGAAAAAGTCGCCGACTTCATGGCCACCGGCCTGACGCCCGAGCATGTCGAAGCCACGCTCGACCAAGCCACCCAAAACGAAGACGACAACGAAAGCGACTTCTTGATGCAGCTCTTTGGCGGCACAGCCAGCGCCACCGCGCCGCAAGCCCGCAGCACAGACCACATCGACGAACCCGCCTCGCTCTTCACCAGCGACTTCCACTACGCCAAAACCGCGCTCACCCAGCTCAACCAAGGCCAAACCCTGTGCCAGTGGTCCACAGCAGACGCCGAGCAAATCATCACCATCACCGCCCCGCGCGACCTGCAAGAGCGCCTGCGCCAGCTCCCGCGCGAGGTACAGGCCAGCAACGACCACTACGCCCTGTGCGCAGACCCCAAGCGCATGGAAGCCGCCATTGAAACCGCGCGCCAAGCCCAGGCCGAAGACGACACCTGGCCCCAGCTGCACTACCTGTGGCCCCAACACCCCATCATGGACTGGCTGGGCGACCGCGTACTCACCCACTTCGGGCGCCACCGCGCCCCCTTGCTCCAGAGCCACAAGATGCAGCCCGGCGAACAAGCCTTTGTGCTCATGAGCCTCGTGCCCAACCGCAAAGGCCAGCCCCTGCTGGTCGAATGGCAAGTAGCCTGCCGCACCGGCCAAGGCCCGTTCACCCTAGAGCCTTTCGACCGCTTTGTGGCCCGTGCGGGCCTCAAAGCCGGTGGCCTGCCCAACAAAGGCCACACCCCCGAACGCCAAGCCGCTACCGAGCTGATGCAAGCCGCCTTGCCCCAGGCCGTCAAAACTATGCACACCCACATGCTGGCCCAACAAGCCGCCTTCGCCGCCCAGCTCGGCGAACGCCTCGCAGGCACCCTGACCGAACTCAAACGCCTGCAAGGCAAGCAACTTGAACAACTCTCGCTCGACCTAGAGCGCCAGCTCGACACCGTCAAGCGGGGCCGCTTCGAGCAGCGCAGCCAACAAATCAACCGCGTGTTTGACAACTACCGAGATTGGGTGCGCGACACCCTCACCACCGAACCCCAGCCCTGGATTCAGGTGCTGGCCGGCGTGTGCCACCCCCAAGCCGCCACCGCCGCTGGAGGCTGACCATGCCCGTCCTCGAAGCCGTCCAAACCTTCGCTGGCATCGCCAACGAAAACGAGTTCTACAGCCACCACTACCTCGCCGAGGTCTTCAAAGGCGACATCAAAACCCGCCTAGAAACCTGGGAAGCCACCGAGGCCGCCCACCCGGGCCACGAAGCCCACCGCCCTCCCAACAAACGCCTCCAGTCCTGGGCCCAGCGCTGGTTCGCGCTGCGCAGCCAAATCAGCCGCGCCCGCGACGACGCCGAACGCTGGCAGCTCTTCAGCCAAATCCAGACCGGCCTCCTGCAAGCGCTCGGCTACGCGGCCCCAGCCAAACGGCCCACGCCACACGAACTCGTGCCCGGCTCGCCCATCCCGCTGTGGCACCTGCAACTGCCGCAACTGGCCGTCATCCCCGCCTACCGCCCCGGTGCTGAACACGAAGACCTGCTCGACCACACGCTCGCCAGCCTGCACTACGGCGGCGAGCCCGTGCCCAACGCCCTGCACCACGAAACCTGGGCCGACATGCTCTCCGACGCCGTCTTCGGTGCCGACACCGCCCCGCGCTACGTGCTGCTGGCGGGCCTAGACCAATGGCTGCTGCTCGACCGCTACAAATGGCCCAACAACCGCGCCCTGCGCTTTGACTGGCCCGACATCCTCGACCGCAAAGACGCCGACACCCTCAAAGCCGCCGCCGCCCTGCTGCACAAAACCAGCCTGGCCCCCGGCGAGGGCAACAGCCTGTTGGAGAGCCTCGACGAAAACGCCCACAAACACGCCTTCGGCGTCAGCGAAGACCTGAAATACGCCCTGCGCGAAGCCATCGAACTGCTGGGCAACGAAGCCGCCCGCCAGCTCGACGAACAAGCCAGCGGCAGCAAAAAAAGCGTGTATTCCGGCCAATACAAGCTCAACCCCGCCGACCTCAGCCTGGAATGCCTGCGCATGGTTTACCGGCTGCTGTTCATGTTCTACATCGAAGCCCGGCCCGAACTGGGCTACGTGCCCATCCGCAAAAGCGAGGTCTACCTCAAGGGCTACAGCCTAGAAAGCCTGCGCGAACTCGAAATGCGGCCACTCTCCACCCCGCAAGCCCGCGACGGCCTGTACTTCGACGCCACCCTGCGCCGCCTCTTCAAGCTGGTGGCAGGTGGCTGCGGCATGACCGAACAACACGGCCTGCGCGACGCCGCGCTGGGTGCCAAAGACACCTTCGCACTGGCCCCGCTCGACAGCCGCCTGTTTGAAGACACCACCATGCCCCTGCTCGGCAAGGTCAAATTCCCCAACCACATCTGGCAACGCATCATCCGCCTCATGTCGCTCACACGCGGCAAAGGCCGGGGCCAACGCAGCGGGCGCGTCAGCTACCAGCTGCTCTCCATCAACCAGTTGGGCGCCGTGTACGAAGCCCTGCTCAGCTACCGAGGCTTTTTCGCCGCCGAAGACCTCTACGAAGTCAAACCCGCGCCCAAAAAAGGCAAAGCCCCCGACGAAGACAATGGCGATGCGCAGGCCGAAGACGCAGACGACGACACAGCACCAGACACCCCCGCCAACCACCGGGGCCGCGCTGAAGCCAACAGCGGCGGTGCCGACATGCTCGAAAACGCCTGGTTTGTCCCCGCCAGCCGCCTCAGCGAATACCAAGAAGACGAACGCGTCTACGACACCAACGACGCTGGCCACCACGTGCTGCGCAAGCACCCGCCCGGCAGCTTCATCTACCGCCTCGCCGGACGCGACCGCCAAAAAAGCGCCAGCTACTACACCCCCCAAGTGCTCACCCAGTGCTTGGTGAAATACGCCCTCAAAGAGCTGCTGGGCAGCGAACGCGTCAAAAAAGCCGACGACATCCTCACCCTCACCGTCTGCGAGCCCGCCATGGGCAGCGCCGCCTTCTTGAACGAAGCCGTTAACCAGTTGGCCGAGGCCTACCTAGAGCGCAAACAGATTGAGCTGAAAAAGCGCATCCCCCACGAGCAGTACCCGCAAGAACTGCAAAAAGTGCGCATGTACCTGGCCGACCGCAACGTCTACGGCGTGGACCTGAACCCCGTGGCCGTGGAACTGGCCGAAGTCTCCATCTGGCTCAACGCCATCTACGGCGAGCAAGACGAACAAGACCAACCCCTGCCAGCCCGCGTGCCCTGGTTCGGCTAACAACTCTTCGCGGGCAACAGCCTCATCGGTGCCCGCCATCAGGTCTACAACGTCGCCGCCCTCAAGAAAGGCGCCAAACCCGCGTGGTTCGACGAGCCCCCGCGCCGCGCCACCACCGCCGCGCCCCGCAAGCCCGACGAAATCTGGCACTTCCTGCTGCCCGACCCCGGCATGTGCGACTACACCGACCAAGTCGCCAAGAGCCTGTACCGCACCGACTTCGAGCGCCTAAGAGCATGGCGGCGCACCATGACCGCGCCGCTCATCCACGACGAAGTGCGCCGCCTGCAACAGCTCAGCCAACAAGTGGACGAACTCTGGGCCGAACACACCGCCGCCCTGGCCCGCGACCGCGCCCTCACCGAAGACGCCCTGACCGTCTGGCCGCACAAAGGCGAACAAGCCAGCAGCGCCAGCCGCCACATCAGCCGCGCCCAAAAAGAAGCCATCCGCAAGCAAGGTCTGCTCAACGAAGACGGCGACCTCGCCACCCCGTTCCGCCGCCTCAAACTCGTCATGGACTACTGGTGCGCCCTGTGGTTTTGGCCCATCACCCAAAGCAGCAGCCTGCCCAGCCGCGAAGCTTGGTGGATGGAAGTGGGCGCCATTCTGGAAGGCAACGTGGTTGAAATGGAAACCCAGCGCGGGCTGGACTTACTCCCTCTCCCGCTGGAAGAGGGCAGGGCTGAGGGCGATGAATTGCCCCAAGTCCTCATCCCCGAAGTGCAGCCCAGCCTGCAGGGCATGGAAACCCAGCTGCCCCTGGCGCAAGCCGCCGACCAGCCCAAGCTGCACGACAAACTGGGCCAACTGCGCATCAGCAAACTGCGCCAACACTTCCCCCGCGTGGCCGTGGTGGAGGGCATTGCCGAGCAGCGCCGCTTCATGCACTGGGAACTGTGCTTTGCCGATGTGCTGCACGGTGCCCGCTCGGGTGCCGGTGGCCAGACGGGCGGCGGCTTTGACCTGATTTTGGGCAACCCGCCCTGGCTCAAGGTGGAGTGGAACGAGTCCGGCGTGCTGGGCGAGCGCAACCCCGTGTTCGCCGTGCGCAAAATCAGCGCGAGCGAATTGGCCAAGCTGCGGGCCGAAGCCTTTGCCCAGTTCGCTGGCATGCAAGCCGATTGGACGGACGAGCTGCAAGAGGCCGAAGGCACGCAAAACTTTTTGAACGCGGTGCAGAACTACCCGCTGCTCAAGGGCGTGCAAACCAATTTGTACAGTAACTACTCACCCCCCCGGGCGATGCGCCAGGGTGTGCCGGGTTGTATTCAGG
>DAIOEI010000219.1:0-4676 GCA_036746335.1 Hydrogenophaga sp.
GAAAACCCACCTTCCAGAAGCGAAGCACCTCTTTGTAGAACAGCATCTGCCAGCCTGTCATGGTGTGGCAACCCCCACGCTCGGCTCCGCTGTGTCCTCGCTGCCCCCTGAGGGGGCGCGTTCCGCCTTGGGGCGGCCCGGCGGCGAAACCCCTGACGACTCGCGGCGGCTGGCGTTGCTGCCTTCGATGATCTCCAGGAACACGTCTTCCAGGTCGGCCTTGCGGATTTCCACGTCTTCCACCCGCACACCGGATTCGCGCGCACGGGCCAGCACGCGCTCTACCGCGAGTGCGTCGTTGGCGGGAATTTGAACCACGCGCCCGGTCACCCGCGCGAGGTCGGCCAAGTCATCGGGCAATGCGTCATCGGTCTTGAAGCGCAGCACGTTGGAGGCGGCCTGGCGGAGCAGTTCGGAGGTGCGGTCCAATGCCACCACCTCACCCCGGTTGAGCATGGCGATGCGTCCGCACAGCGCCTCGGCCTCTTCCAGGTAATGCGTGGTGAGCAGCACGGTACTGCCCTGTTTGTTGAGCTGGCTGATGAACTGCCAAAGGGTCTGGCGCAACTCCACATCCACGCCGGCGGTGGGCTCATCGAGCACGATCACCGGCGGCTTGTGCACCAGGGCCTGAGCCACCAGCACCCGGCGCTTCATACCACCCGAGAGCTGGCGCATGTTGGCACCCGCCTTGTCGGCCAGGCCCAGCCCGAACAGCAACTCGTCGATCCAGGCATCGTTGTGGCGGATGCCGAAATAGCCAGACTGGAAATGCAGTGCTTCGCGTACGTTGAAAAACGGGTCGAACACCAGCTCCTGCGGCACCACACCCAGCGCCCTGCGTGCGGCAGGGTAGTCGGTCTGCACGTCGTGGCCCAGGACCTGCACCCGCCCTTCACTGGGCTTGGCCAGACCCGCGAGGATGCTGATCAGTGTGGTTTTCCCGGCGCCGTTAGGGCCCAGCAAACCAAAAAACTCGCCCGCCTCCACACGAAAGGAAACATTCTGAAGCGCCTTCAATTCGCCACGCGAAGTGGCAAAGGATTTGGAGACGCTTTGGAACGAAACGGCGGGCATGAAGGAGTGACAACAGCAAATTTGCCCGTGAAGCGGGCAAAGCGCTTCGCGGACAAAACCGTTGATTTTAGACGTTCAAGGCCACGGTAGTTGCCTGCCAAACGCAGACCATGTGGGCTCAAACTTTCAGGAACTCGGCTACGCCGTAAATACCCACCAGCTCGCGCAAGCGTGGGGAAGCGGCCGTCAAGGCCATAGACCGTCCTTCCAGCAGCAAATGGCGTCGAAGTTCCAGTAACACCGCAATGGCCGAAGAATCAAACTGCTGCAGCGCACTGGCATCGACCTCAACCGGAGCAGCTTCTGTGGATACCTCGGTGCGCCAATGAGCCAGCACCTTGACCGCATTGTCGTGCGTAAGCCGTGCAGGAAACTGCACACGCAGACTGTCGCAGGTGGAGACGCCAGCTGTCATCTCAGCCCGCCTTGGCGGCACCTGCCTTGTTGCGCTGCACCAGGGCTGCAATCAGACCATCAATCCCTCGGGCGTTGATCTCCTGCGCAAATTGCGTCCGGTAGGTTTCGATCAACCAGATGCCCAGCACATTCAGGTCGTAAATCTTCCAGCCTTCTGCCGTTTTCTCCAGACGGTAGTCCAGCTGTACGGGCTCGCCCCGCCCTCGCACTTCAGACCGCACCACCACCTCGGTATCTTCCGGTTTGGCTCGCAAGGGGCGAAAGCTCAGCGTCTGGTCCTTGACCTCTCCGAGCGCGCCTGCGTAAGTCCGCACCAACAGGGTTTTGAATTCCTCTTGCAACTGCTTTTGTTGCTCCGGCGTAGCCTGACGCCAAAAGCGCCCCACCGCAGACGAGGTCATGCGAGCGAAGTTGACGTGCGGCATGATTTTGGTGTCCACCAGGGTGACGATGCGACCGATATCCCCTTGTTGGATCAAGGGGTCGGCCTTCACGAGTTCCATCACTTCGTTGGATATGCGCTTGACCATGGCGTCAGGCGCTTCGTTCGCCGCCCAGACCGAAGGAGCCCACAAGGGGGTTGCCAGCAAGCTGGCCGTAGCCAGAGCGCGAATCATCCAGGTGCGTCTTTGCATGAGTTGTGTCCTTTCTTTACCGTTACCGCCAGGGCCATGAGCCCGCCTGCATAACGTGAGTAGAACTGTACCCCTGTGGTTCCACCGACATGTGTCTGCTGCGTAAGGGTTTGGTGTCGTTTGCGTGTTTTGTGTATCTCAGTCGGTGTTTTGCACACCGATGCCTTTTTCAATCAGGTCTTCGATCTGCGTCTGGCGGCGCTGCAAATAGAAGTCTCGGGTAAAGCTGTATTTGTCGAGCGCTGCACCTTCGAGCATGGCCGAGGCGCGCAGCAGGTTGGCCCGGGTCTCCACCGCACGCAACACCGTCAAGCTGTTGCGCATGCCTACATCGGAAACACCCTGCACCAGGTCGCCTCGTGATTCGATGGTGAATCCGGCGGCATCACGCACCGAAGACGGGCCAAAGATCGGAAGCACCAGATAGGGGCCTGAGGGTACCCCCCAGCGCCCGAGTGTCTGCCCAAAATCCAGACGGGTTCTTTCAATGCCCATTTCAGACGCAATGTCCAGCACACCACCCAGACCAAAGAACGTGTTGACGTTAAAACGCAAGAAATTTTCAGCAGCCTCTCGCGGGCGCAGTTGCAAAGACGCATTCACGAATGACCATGCATCGCGCAGGTTTTCGAAGAAATTGCTGACGCCCGTGCGCACTGGGTCTGGCGTGACGTCACGGTACACGGTAGCCACTGGCTTGAGCACCGCGCCGTCCACCGCCTCGTTGAAACCATTGACCTGCCGGTTGAACGGCTCCCAGGGGTCGCGCGGATTCGCATCCGGGCCGGTGGCGCAGCCGCTCAACACCAGACAGGCCGACGCAGCCACCATAGCGTTGGCGCAGCGACGGCGGCTGGATCCGTACAAGCCTCGCGGCAGAACAGCGTTCGATAATTTCATGATTCGCTCCATGCTTGTGTGCACCCAGGAGCAGAACGGATGGTCGTGTTCATCATGGCGCTTTTTGACCACCGCCATCTGCCGCTTTGTCAAACAGGAACTGACCGATCAGGTTTTCGAGCACCATGGCGGACTGCGTCTGTGTGACCACATCGCCATCGGCCAAGTTGCGCTCATCACCACCAGGCTCGATGCCTATGTATTGGTCGCCCAGCAGACCGCTGGTGAGGATTTTCATGGAGCTGTCCTTGGGAAAGCCATAGCCCGCCTGCAACGACAAGGTGACATTGGCCTGGAAGGTCTGATCATCAAAGGCAATCGACTCCACCCGCCCGACGACCACACCCGCACTGCGCACGGCCGCCTTGGGTTTGAGGCCACCGGCGTTGTCAAACCGGGCGACGACTCGGTAATTTTCCTCAAAATTCAGGCTCAGCAGGTTCGCGGCCTGAAGCGCCAGAAACAGCACTGCACCCGCACCGATCAGCACAAACAAGCCCACCCAGAAATCCACTTTCGAACGTTGCATTTCGGCTTCCTTTTTTTCTCAAATGCGGAACATCATGGCCGTGAGCACGAAGTCCAGCGCCAGCACCGCCAAGGACGCCACCACCACAGTGCGTGTGGTGGCTCGTGAGACCCCTTCGGGCGTCGGCTGCGCTTCATATCCCTGCAACAAGGCCACAAACGTGACCGTCAGGCCAAATACGAAACTCTTGATCATGCCGTTGCCCAAATCCAGCCAGACGTCCACGCCGCCTTGCATCTGACTCCAGAAGGCTCCGGCATCCACGCCGATCATCAGCACGCCGACCACCCAGCCGCCCAGAATACCCACTGCACTGAACACCGCAGCCAGCAGGGGCATGGTGATCACGCCGGCCCAGAACCTGGGTGCCAAGACACGGCGAACGGGATCCACCGCCATCATTTCCATGGCGCTGAGCTGTTCACCAGCCTTCATCAGACCGATCTCGGCCGTCAAGGCGGTGCCTGCACGTCCCGCGAACAACAGCGCCGTCACCACCGGGCCCAGCTCCCTGAGCAAGCTCAATGCCACTAGCAGCCCCAGCGCCTCTGCAGAACCATAACGCTGCAAGATGTAGTAGCCCTGCAAGCTGAGCACAAAACCCACGAACAGGCCCGACACCCCAATGATCGCCAGCGAATAGTTGCCCAGAAAATGGATCTGGTCGCGTACCAGGCCAAAGCGGCGCAAGGCAAATGGTGCCAATGCAATCAAACGCACAAACAGGCGCGTAGCGTGGCCAATGTCGGCCAGTTGCCTGCGCACGGCAAAACCAATGTTGGAAGGGCTCAACATGCTCAGCGCCCGCCTTGTGAAACACCAACACCAAAATCTTCGCCCATGCTGGGCCCAGGATGGTGGAAGCGGACTGGCCCATCAGGCAGTGCGTTGACGAACTGGTGTACCAACGGATCTTCGCTGTGACGGACCTCTTCGGGTGAACCCTGGGCCACAACATGACCATTGGCCAGCACGATGACTTTGTCTGCGATCTGGAAAGTTTCGTCCAAGTCGTGCGAAACCACGATGCTGGTCAGCCCCATTGCATCGTTCAGGTCCCGGATCAGGCGTGCTGCGGTGCCCAATGAAATCGGGTCCAAGCCGGCAAAGGGCTCGTC
>DAIOEI010000220.1:0-4666 GCA_036746335.1 Hydrogenophaga sp.
GTGCCCTGGCCGATGATGGCGTAGGCGCGCGGGCCCAGGCCAGTGCCCAGGAACACGTCTTGCACGTCGCGGCGGCGCACCGGCTGGTTGTTGATGTAGTAGCTGCTGGTGCCGTCGCGCGTGAGCACGCGCTTGACCGCGATTTCCAGAAACTGACCCCACTGGCCGCCGGCACGGTGGTCGGCGTTGTCAAACACCAGCTCCACGCTGGAGCGGCTGGCTGGCTTGCGGTGGTTGGTCCCGTTGAAGATCACGTCCTGCATGGACTCGCCGCGCAACTCGGACGCCTTGCTCTCGCCCAGCACCCAGCGCACCGCGTCCATGATGTTGGACTTGCCGCAGCCGTTGGGGCCCACCACGCCCACCAGTTGCCCGGGAAGCATGAAGTTGGTCGGTTCGGCAAAGGACTTGAAGCCCGATAACTTGATCGAATTGAGACGCACGGGATTCGCGTAGAAGCTTGTAACTGCTTGATTTTGAATGAAAATCCGCCTCTTGGCGGAACCTGCCCAGAAGCCGCATGATACCGTGTTGCCACCCGAGGCCATGCCTAAGTGCGGGCCTGTCAGTGGCTTGGGATAATCGGGACATGAATCCCCATTTGTCGCTTTTGCAGCCCTACCCGTTTGAGCGGCTGCGCAAACTGTTTGCGGGCGTTGCGCCCAGCCCGGCCCACAGGGCGATCAGCCTGGGCATTGGCGAACCCAAACACGCCACCCCTCAGTTGCTCAAAGACGCACTGGCTGCCGCGCTGGACACCGGCCTGACCGGTTATCCCGCCACCGCGGGCGAGCCCGCGTTGCGCGAAGCCTGCGCCGCCTGGCTGCAACGCCGTTACGGGATCGGCGTGAACCCGGCCACCCAGGTGCTGCCGGTGAACGGTTCTCGCGAAGCGTTGTTTTCTTTTGCCCAGGCGGTGCTCGATGGCAGCCGGCCGGGCGCCACGCTGGCCTTCCCCAACCCGTTCTACCAAATCTACGAGGGTGCGGCCTTGCTGGGCGGCGCGCAGCCGTTCTACGTGCCCAGCCTGCCGTCGCGCAATTTTGCGGTGGACTGGGACAGTGTGCCCAATGAGGTTTGGGCGCGTACCCAGTTGATTTTTGTCTGCTCGCCCGGCAATCCGACGGGTGCGGTCATGCCGCTGGACGAATGGAAAAAGCTGTTCGAGCTGAGCGACCGCTTTGGTTTTGTGATCGCGTCCGACGAGTGCTACAGCGAGATTTACTTCCGCGATGAGCCGCCGCTGGGCGGGCTGGAAGCATCGGCGCGCCTGGGTCGGGCCGACTTCAAAAACCTGATGATGTTCACCAGCCTGTCCAAACGCAGCAACGCCCCGGGTTTGCGCAGCGGTTTTGTGGCGGGCGACGCGGCACTGATCAAGGCCTTTTTGCTATACCGCACCTACCACGGCGGCGCCATGAGCCCGGCGGTGCAGGCCGCCAGCGTGGCCGCCTGGAACGACGAAGAACATGTGATCCATAACCGGCGCCAGTACCGCGAAAAGTTCGCCGCCGTCACCCCGATGCTGGCAGAAGTGCTGGACGTGGCGCTGCCAGATGCGGCTTTTTACCTTTGGGCCGGTGTGCCCGACCGGTTTGAGCACCACACGCCCGGCCTCAGCGCGGACGAGGCTTTCGCGCAGGCCTTGCTGGCTCAATACAATGTCACCGTGTTGCCGGGCAGCTATCTGGCCCGAGACGCCCATGGGCGCAATCCTGGCAGGGGGCGTGTGCGTATGGCCCTGGTGGCCGAGCCCGCCGAATGCATGGAAGCGGCCGACCGCGTTGTGCAGTTCTGCCGTCAGCCCGGCTGAACGCGGACAACATCCGGTTTTTCTTCACCCTCAGACCTCAACACGATGACCCAACAACTCCAAGCCCTGATCGAAACCGCCTGGGACAACCGCGCCGAACTCTCCCCCGCCTCCGCCCCCAAGGAGGTGATGGACGCAGTCAACCATGTGATCGACCAGCTCAACACCGGCAAGCTGCGCGTGGCCACCCGCGAGTCGGTGGGCCAGTGGACTACCCACCAGTGGATCAAAAAGGCGGTGTTGCTGTCGTTCCGCCTGAACGACAACGCCATCATGAAAAGCGGCGACCTGACCTTCTTCGACAAGGTCAAAACCAAGTTCAGCGACCTGAGCGAAGCCGAGATGAAGGCCACTGGCGTGCGTGTGGTTCCGCCTGCGGTGGCACGCCATGGGAGCTACATCGCCAAAGGCGCGATCCTGATGCCCAGCTATGTGAACATCGGCGCCTATGTGGACGAAGGCACCATGGTGGACACCTGGGCCACCGTGGGCTCCTGCGCGCAGATCGGCAAGAACGTGCACCTCTCGGGTGGCGTCGGCATCGGCGGTGTGCTGGAACCCCTGCAAGCAGGCCCGACCATCATTGAAGACAACTGTTTCATCGGCGCCCGCTCGGAGGTGGTCGAGGGGGTGGTGATCGAAGAAAACTCGGTGATTTCCATGGGCGTGTACATCGGCCAGAGCACCCCGATCTACGACCGCGCCACCGGCGAGACCACTTATGGCCGTGTGCCGGCAGGCTCGGTGGTGATCAGCGGCAACCTGCCCAAGGACGGTGGCAAGTACAGCCTGTACGCGGCCATCATCGTCAAGCGGGTGGATGCGCAGACCCGCGCCAAAACAAGCCTGAACGACCTGTTGAGAGATTGATTTGTGGCCTACCCCCGTCGCTGCGCTGCGCCCTTCAAGAGGCAACACCTGCGGCTCGGCGAAGCCGGTTCCGCGGTGTTCTGGACAGAGGCACGTCCACCGGCGAGATATGTGTTTTTTGAGCCCTTGAAAGGTCTGGCATGAGCAGCGGAACGATGGAGCGCATCCTGCGTCTGATGGCCGAGAAGAAGGCGTCGGACGTTTTCCTCTCGGCGCACGCGCCGGCCATGATCAAGATCAATGGTCAGACCCTGCCCATCAACAGCCAGATGCTGCCGCCCGAGGCGCCGCTGAATTTGATTTCGGAGATCGTGCCGCCCACCCGCATCGAAGAACTGCGGGAAACCGGTGAGCTGAACATCGGGGTACCGCTGGAGGGTGTGGGCAATTTCCGGCTTAGCGCCATGCGCCAGCGCGGCAGTTATGCGGTGGTGCTGCGTTTTGTGCCGCCTACGGTACCGCCCCTGGACTCGCTGAACCTCACGCCGGTACTGGCCGATCTGGTGATGGAAAAGCGCGGCTTGATCCTGATGGTGGGCGCCACCGGCACCGGCAAGTCCACCACCCTGGCCTCGATGATCGATCTGCGCAACGAGCTGAGCACAGGCCACATCCTGACCATCGAAGACCCGATCGAGTTCATCTACCGCAACAAGAAGTCCATCATCAACCAGCGCGAGATCGGGCCTGACACCGCATCCTTGCAGATTGGACTGAAGAACGCCCTGCGGCAGGCGCCTGATGTCATCATGATCGGCGAGATCCGCGACCGCGAAACCATGTCGGCCGCGATTGCCTACGCGCACTCGGGCCACCTGTGCCTGGCCACGCTGCATGCCAACAACGCCTACCAGGCGCTCAACCGGATCCTGAACTTCTACCCGGTCGAAGTCAGACCCACCATGCTGGGTGACCTGGCGGCAGGACTGCGGGCCGTTGTGGCCCAGCGCCTGTTGCGAACGCATTCCGGGGGGCGGGTACCCGCTGTGGAAGTGACACTCAATACCGCCCTGATTTCCGACCTGATCGCCAAGGCCGATTTTTCCGGCGTGAGGGAAGCGCTGGAGAAATCCATGGCAGAAGGGTCTCAGAGTTTCGAGCAAGACCTGGCCCGTCTGGTGCGCGACGGCATTGTCTCGCGCAACGAGGCCCTTGCCTACGCGGATTCACCCAACAACCTGCTCTGGCGGCTCCAGAACGACTTTGCTCCGGCCAAGGGCGATGCCCAGAAAACCGCTGAAGAAGACCAGAGCGATGTGGCCACCTTCACCGAGTTCACACTCGACGTGAAATTCTGATGAGTGCCACGCTTGCCCTGACCGAGCAACTGATCTCGTTGCCCTCGGTTACCCCACGCGATGAAGGCTGCCAGGACCTGATTGCCGAGCGCTTGCGGGCACTGGGTTTCCAGTGCGAGACGCTGATCAGCGGCCCGGCCGATTTTCGGGTCACCAACCTATGGGCGCGCCGCGGGACCGGTCAGCAGCCCACCCTGGTGTTCGCCGGACACACCGATGTGGTGCCCATCGGGCCGCTTGAGGCCTGGAGCAGTGATCCTTTTGTGCCTTCACACCGCGATGGCAAACTGTTTGGCCGCGGCGCCAGCGACATGAAAACCTCGCTGGCAGCCATGGTGGTCGCCTGCGAAGAGTTCATTGCGGCACAGCCGAAACCCGGCATCGATATCGCCTTTTTGCTGACCAGCGACGAAGAAGGCCCGGCCAACGACGGCACCGTGGTCGTCTGCCGCGAGTTGCTGCGCCGAGGCGAACGCGTGGACTGGTGCATCGTCGGCGAGCCCACCTCGGTCGAACGCACCGGCGACATGATCAAAAACGGCCGCCGGGGCACCATGAGCGGCAAGCTCACCGTCAAGGGCATCCAGGGCCACATTGCCTACCCGCAACTGGCCAAGAACCCGATCCACATGGCAGCGCCTGCCTTGGCAGAACTGGCGGCCACCGTCTGGGACCAGGGCAACGC
>DAIOEI010000221.1:0-4657 GCA_036746335.1 Hydrogenophaga sp.
GGTCCGGGCTGTAGGGTCCGATGATCAGGGCCACGTTGGGCAGGTGCAGCCAGTCAAAGCCGCGCCCCACGCAGATCATCCACTCCCGATGTTCGATGTTGAGCCTGCGCTGGTGGCGGCGGATGTCGGCAATGTGGGCCAGGTTACCCACCAGCAGTGGCAGCAGGTCGTGCCGAATCTGGGTCGGCATGTCGGGCAGCAGTTGCTGCAGGCGTTGGGGCAAACTCTCGATGTCCTTGTCGTCCAGTTCGGCCATGTTCAGCGTCTGCCCGCCGTGCCCGTGCACCACCAGCGTGTCTTCGTCGGTCTCGAAGCCACACACCAGGGGGTACACGCTGCCGTGGTCGGCGCCAAAGAGCGTGGAGACTTCGCTCTGGATCTCGAAAGTGTGCGCCCGCGCGTCGTCGGTGCGGTAGTGGAAGCCGGCGCAGCCGCGCCGCTGGTCACCCTTGGCGTAGTGGTAGGTGATGAGCATCAGCGCCTGGCGGCCAGACCGCATGATCTTGTCAACACTGGCTACCAGCGTCTCGCCCAGGTGCGGCCAGCCGAGCCGGAAGAAACCGCCGAGGTTGCGAAAGGGCTGGATGATGCCTTTGGGGGTCTGGGTGGCCACCGGTATGTTGATGCGGCCGTCCATGCACTTGAGTACCAGGATGGCCGTCGGATGCCGGGCCAGATGCCGCTGGCGAGCCAGGAAGGCTTCCGGGCTGGCGTACTGCTGTGCATGGCGCTCGGCCAGGGCAAACAGCCAGTCAATGCGTGTGGCAATCGGCTGGTCGAACGGAAGGGCAGAAAAGGTCATGGCGTGCAAACAGAATCGAGTCGTGCTTTCAGCGGAAGATGTGCAGGCTTTGTGCAAACCCGGAGCGCTCCATCAGCGATCGCGGCTGGGGGTTGACACCCACGATGCTCAACTGGCCGCCGCGTTTGTGCACGGCCTTGTGCAATTGTTCGAGCGCGTCCAGGCCGGTGGTGTCCAGCGAGATCATCTGGGTGGCATCCAGCATCACATGGATCGGGCGGGGTATTTGTTCGACTTCGGCCACGATCGGGTCGATCTTGGCCACCGCACCAAAAAACAGCGAGCCGTACAGCTGGTAAGTCAGCTGCTGTTCGGTACGGGCGACCGCATCTGCGCGGAATATCTCACTCTGGCGCCGAACGAACAAAACCACCGCCAGCACCAGGCCCAGTTCCACAGCCACCGTGAGGTCGAACACGATGGTGACCAGAAAGGTCGAGACCATCATCAACCGGTAGTGGTTGGAGAACTGTTTGAGCCTTCCAAATTCTCGCCACTCGCCCATGTTCCAAGCCACGAACAGCAGCACGCCGGCCAGCACCGCGAGCGGAATGTGTTGCGCCAGCGGCGCGGCCAGCAGCACCACCAGCGCCAGGGTGAGCGCATGCACGATGCCGGCCACTGGAGAGACCGCGCCAGCCCGTATGTTCGTCACCGTACGGGCGATGGTGCCCGTAGCGGGCATGCCACCGAAGAAAGGCACCACAAAATTGGCTGCGCCTTGCGCCATCAGCTCCTGGTTCGGGTCGTGTTTGGGGGTGTCGCTGAGCTGGTCGGCCACGCGCGCGCACAGCAGCGACTCGATGGCGCCCAGCAGAGCGATGGTCAGCGTGGGCGTGACCAGCATCTTGGCGGTTTCCCATGAGAAGTCGGGCAGTGCAAAGGCCGGAGCGTTTTGAGGGATTCCGCCAAAACGGCTGCCGATGGTTTCCACCGGCAGGCTCAGCGCCCAGGCCAGCAGTGACAACGTGACCAGAGCCACCACCGGTGCGGGCAGCCGAGAGGTGGCTTTGAGTGCGCTGGCAGATTCGATTTTCTCCAGCCTGCGCCGGAACTGCGAGTCCACCGCCCACAGCTGTGGCCAGATGAACAATCCGATCACACACAAAACACCCAGCCCGAAAGCATAGAGGTTGAAACTGCCGATGTGTTGCCAAAGCGTGGCGATCTGGCTGAAGAAGTCGGCGGGCATGCGCGGCACCTCCAGCCCCAGCCAGTCGCGCACCTGCGACAGCGCGATCAGCACCGCGATGCCGTTGGTGAAACCGATCACGACGCTCACGGGCACATAACGCACCAGCGTGCCCAGGCGGAACAGGCCGAGCAGGAACAGCAGCACGCCCGCGCTGGCGGTAGATATCAGCAGGTTGGCCACGCCGTAGCGCTCGACGATGCCGTAGACGATGACGATGAAGGCACCTGCCGGGCCACCGATCTGCACCGAGGTACCGCCCAGCGCCGAAATGATGAAGCCCGCGATGATGGCGGTCCACAGGCCCGCTTCGGGCTTGAGCCCACTGGCAATCGCAAAGGCCATGGCCAGCGGCAGCGCCACGATGCCCACCGTGGCGCCCGCACCCATGTCTTTGGCCAGCTTCTCGCCGTTGTAGCCCTTGATGTCGTCCATCAGGCGGGGCCGGAACGGAGCCAGGGGCGGCAGGTTTTTCAGCATGGACACATGTTACCGTTTGCTACAGGGCAGCCAGCCCTAGTAGACGTCGGGCAAGGATCGGAGCTTAAACTGGTTTGATCTTTTTCTTGGAACCATGGCATGCCCTCTATTGTGCGCCCGAGCATCGTTGCCCTTTGTCTGTCTCTGGCGGCGCTGGGTTTGACCGCCTGTGACCCCCAGCGCATCAGCGAGCTGGAAGAAGGTGTTTCGACCGAGGCCGATGTGCGCGAGCGCTTCGGGCCACCCGAGGCTGTTTGGGACGGGGAAGACGGCGCGCAGATCTACGAGTACAACCGCCAACCGCAGGGGCACCAGAATTACCAGATCACCATCGGGCCGGACGGCAAGATGACCGCTCTGCGGCAAGTGCTAGCGCCGCACAATTTCGAGCGGGTTCAGGTGGGCATGCCCATGGAGGCCGTGCGAAAGATGTTGGGCAAACCGATGAAAGTCACCCGCTACGCGCTGCAAAAAGAAACCCACTACGACTGGCGCTGGCGCGATGGCCCGAACGAAAGCGACTCCAAGCTGTTCACCGTGGTTTTCGACGACGACCTGCGGGTGCTGCGCTCAAGCTCCGGGCGGGACCCGGATCTGGACCGCGCACGCTGAGCAAGCCAAGCTGGCACGCAGGTCTTCGTCCAGATATGCCACGGAACCGGCTCTGCCGGGCCGCCAGCATCGCCCCCTGGGGGTGGCGACGCAGGCGGCGCGGGGGCTCAATGAATCCGCATGCCCGGTTGTGCACCTGGCCAGGGTTGCAGCACATGGATGCCTGGCTGGGCTTTTTCGTCGGCGTGGCTGGCGGCCAGCACCATGCCCTCGCTGACGCCGAACTTCATCTTGCGCGGGGCCAGGTTGGCCACCATCACGGTCAGCTTGCCCTCCAAGTCTTCAGGCTTGTACATGCTGGCGATGCCGCTGAAGACGTTGCGGGTGATCGGATTCCCCTGCGGGTCAGTGCCCTCGCCCACGTCCAGTGTCAGGCGCAGCAGCTTGGTCGAGCCCTCGACCGCCTCGCATTGGACGATCTGCGCGATGCGCAGGTCGATCTTGGCGAAATCGTCGATAGAGATGGTGGGAGCGATGGCCTCGCCGCCGGGCCGCCCCAAGGCGAGGTCAGCCCCCTCGGGGGGCAGCGAACCAGGCGGAGCCGGGAGCATGGGGGGGTTTCCTTTCTCGCCACCCGGCACGGTCTTGGGTGCTTCGGGAGCTGGCGGAGGCTCGAACAGGGCGTCCAGCTGCTTGACGTCCACGCGCTGCATCAGGTGCTGGTAGGGCTGGATGGCCGCCACGTTGGCCGCGTTGTGCCAGTCCTTGAGGTCGGCGCCGGTGAGGGCCTGTACCTGGCCGGCCAGCTGCGGCAGCACCGGCGCGAGGTAGCGGGCCAGCGCAGTGAAGGCGTTGACCAGCACCGAGCAGACCTGCTGCAGCCGGTCGCCGTTGGCGGGGTCCTTGGCCAGGTCCCAAGGCTTGTGCTGGTCCACGTAGGCGTTGACGCGGTCGGCCAGCGCCATGATCTCGCGCATGGACTTGCCGTATTCGCGCTCGTTGTACTGCGTGGCGATGCCGGCCGCAGCGGCGCGGATGTCGGCCAGCAGGGCGCTGCCCTGCTCGTCAAAGCTCTGCGTCAGCTGGCCGCCGAAGCGCTTGGTGATGAAGCCGGCCGAGCGCGAGACGATGTTGACGAACTTGCCGATCAGGTCGCTGTTGACGCGCAGCATGAAGTCTTCGGGGTTGAAATCGATGTCTTCGTTGCGCGCCGTGAGCTTGGCCGCCAGGTAATAACGCAGCCACTCGGGGTTCATGCCGAGTTCCAGATACTTCAGCGGATTCAGGCCGGTGCCCCGACTCTTGCTCATCTTTTCGCCGTTGTTCACCGTCAGGAAGCCGTGCACGAACACCGCGTTGGGCACCTTGCGGCCGCTGAACTTGAGCATCGCGGGCCAGAACAGGGTGTGGAAGGTGATGATGTCTTTGCCGATGAAGTGGTATTGCTCGGTGCTGGGGTCGGCCATGAAGGCGTCGTAGTCACGCCCGGTCTTGTCAAAGTAATTTTTCAATGAGGCCAAGTAGCCAATGGGCGCATCCAGCCAGACGTAGAAATACTTGCCCGGTGCGTCCGGGATTTCAATGCCGAAATAGGGCGCGTCGCGGCTGATGTCCCAGTCGCCCATCTTGGG
>DAIOEI010000222.1:0-4575 GCA_036746335.1 Hydrogenophaga sp.
TCTGGCGCCGCAGATCGTGGAAGAAGTGTTCGAGATCGTGAAAGACCTGAACCAGAAGGAGAAGGTCACCTTCCTGCTGGCCGAGCAAAACACCAACATGGCGCTCAAGTACGCCGACTACGGCTACATCATGGAGAGTGGCCGCATCGTCATGGACGGTCTGGCCTCGGACCTGCGCAACAACGAAGACGTGAAAGAGTTTTACCTGGGCATGGGTGGCGGTGAGCGCAAGAGCTTCAAGGATGTGAAGAGCTACAAGCGCAGGAAGCGTTGGCTCGCCTAGTTGAATCACCCCCGCGCCGCCCGCGGCGTCACCCCCTCAAGGGGGCAACACCTGCGGCCCGGCAAAGCCGGTTCCGCGGTGTTCTCGAATCAGACAGTTCGCTCCAACATTTGTGGTTCTTGATATGACCGACTTCTTCGACGCACTGGAAACACGCTCCCCTGATCAGCGTGAAGCCGCTCAGATGGCCGCACTGCCCGGCCAGCTGGCGCACGCGAAACAGAACAGCGCGGCGTTCGCCGACATCCTGCGCGACATCGACGTTTCGACCATCAACACCCGCGCCGCACTGACCCGCATCCCGGTCACGCGCAAGAGCGAGCTGCTGGAACGCCAGAAAGCCAAGCGGCAACACGATGCCTTTGGCGGTTTTTCCGCTCTGGTTCGTGGCCCGGCGATGTCGCGGATCTTTGCCTCGCCCGGCCCGATCTACGAACCCGAAGGCGCCACCAAGGACTACTGGCGTGCGGGCCGCGCCCTGTTCGCCGCCGGGTTCCGCGCCGGCGAGCTGGTGCACAACAGCTTCAGTTACCACATGACGCCGGGCGCGTTCATCCTGGAGTCGGGTGCGCACGCGGTGGGTTGCACTGTATTCCCGGCCGGCACCGGCCAGACCGAGCAGCAACTCGACGCCATGGTGGACCTCAAACCCAACGGCTACACCGGTACACCCAGCTTTTTGCGCATCCTGCTGGAGAAAGCCAAAGACGGTGGTGTGGACATCCACAGTCTCACCAAGGCCTCCGTCGGGGGCGAGGCTTGCCCACCCAGCCTGACCGCCTGGTTCAAGGAGCAGGGCGTGGATGTGTACCAGACCTACGCCACCGCCGACCTGGGCCTGGTGGCCTATGAAACTGCCGCACGCGAGGGCCTGGTGCTCGAAGAGAGCGTCATCGTCGAGATCGTGCGACCAGGCACCGGAGACCCGGTGGCCGAGGGTGAGGTGGGTGAACTCGTTGTCACCAGCCTGAACCCGGCCTACCCGCTGATCCGGTTTGGCACCGGCGATCTATCTGCCATCTTGCCAGGTCAATGCCCGACCGGTCGCACCGCACCGCGCATCAAAGGCTGGATGGGCCGTGCGGATCAGACCACCAAAATCAAGGGCATGTTTGTGCACCCCGCTCAGGTGGCGGACATCACCAAACGCTTCCCTGAGGTCATCAAAGCGCGCCTGGTGGTCAGTGGCGAAATGGCCAACGACCAGATGTGCCTCCAGGTCGAAGTGACCGAAGTCGCTGAAAGTTTGCGTGAGAAGATTGAAGATGCCATGCGGGACGTGACCAAATTGCGCGGACAGGTGCAAGTGGTGCGGCCGGGCAGCCTGCCCAACGACGGCAAGGTGATCGAGGACGCGCGCAGTTACCAGTGAGCTTGTTTGGCCACGCCATCAGGGTTAGCCCGGATGACCTGGCTACGTAATTTCCGCGATCTTCCCGAGGCCTCCTCAGGCTACCATTCCCCTGCTTTTCAACCAAAGGATGTTCCGATGAAAAAACTACTTGCTCTCGCGTTGACTTCGGCCATGGCCACCGGCGCTTTTGCGCAAGGCTTTCCTTCCAAGCCGATCACCATCGTCGTGCCATTCGCCGCAGGTGGACCCACCGATACCGTGGCCCGCCAACTGGCCGAGTCCATGCGCAAACCCCTGGGCGGCGCCACCATTGTGGTGGAAAACGCAGCCGGCGCGGGCGGCACCATCGGTGCCAACAAGGTGGCCCGTGCCACACCCGACGGCCACACCCTCCTGGTCTGGCACATCGGCATGGCGTCCACCGCCAGCCTGTACCGCAAGTTGCAGTTCAAGGCCCTGGAAGACTTCGAATATCTGGGCATGATCAACGATGTGCCCATGACCTTGCTGGGTGCACCCAAGCTGCCAGCCAACACCTACCGCGATTTTGAAGCGTACATCCGCGCCAATGGCGGCAAGCTCAACCTGGCGCATGCGGGTCTGGGTTCCGCTT
Organism: Hydrogenophaga sp.; assembly: GCA_036746335.1. GTDB lineage: Bacteria > Pseudomonadota > Gammaproteobacteria > Burkholderiales > Burkholderiaceae_C > Hydrogenophaga. Next base: position 2,251 of record DAIOEI010000222.1, read on the forward strand.
CGCACCTGTGCGGCCTGATGTGGCAGTCGGCTGTCAAGCTGGACAAGTCCATGACGACCATCGCCTACCGCGGCACGGCACCCGCCATGAACGACCTGATCGGCGGTCAGGTGGACATCATGTGTGATCAGACCACCAACACCACCAGCCAGATCGAAGCCGGTCGCGTCAAGGCTTTCGCAGTGACCACCGCCAAGCCCCTGTCGAACCACAAGATCCTCAAGGACTACCCCACACTGCAGGAAATGGGCCTCAAAGGCTTCAACCTGACCATCTGGCACGGCCTGTACGCACCCAAGGGCACACCGGCCGACGTGACCAAAAAGATCAACGATGCCCTGATGGTGGCGTTGAAAGATCCCGAGTTCATCAAGAAGCAGGAAGCACTGGGCGCCTTGGTGGTCACAGACAACCGCGTCACCCCTGCTGGTCACAAAGCCTTCGTGGCCGACCAGATCACCCGCCTGAAGACAGTGATCGACGCGGCAGGCCAGTTTGCTGACTGAGCCTTGAGCACTGCGGCCGCGACTTGCGGCCCCTGATCGGCTCCAACCATCCAAGCCCCATGATGGCAACGTCATGGGGCTTTTTGCCGGGCAACACGCCAGATTAAGGGGCCAAACCGCCCGCCGCCTTGTCGGCTTTGGCCAGCAGGGCCCGCGCTTCTTTTTCGTGTGCCTTGACTTCGTCAAGGTTGGCGGTCAGGTCGGCGAGTTGGTCTTCAAGCTGGCGTTTGTGATCGGCCAGCACCGCCAGGAACTTGCGCAGTTGCGGACCGGTGTCACGCGGGCTGTCGTACATGTCGATGATGTCTTTGGCCTCGGTCAGCGAGAGCCCCAGGCGCTTGGCGCGCAGCGTGAGCTTCAGCCGCGTGCGATCCCGCGCGCTGTAGACCCGGTTGCGCCCGCCCGGGCCTTCACGCTGTGGCTGGAGCAGACCCATGTCTTCGTAAAAGCGAATGGCGCGGGTGGTCAGGTCGAACTCTCGCGCGAGATCGCTGATGGTGTAGGTCTGTGGGGTCGCCATGGTGGTTCAACGGGGTTGTCGGCTTTTGGACAGTGCCTGCAGAGATCGGTCCCTAGAATGACCCGCTTCTTGACGTTTACGTCAACGTCAGTTTAACGGATCACGCCGACCGAAGACCTTCACATGACACCACCCAGCAAAGACCAGCTCGAAGCCCGACTGCAATATCCCCTGGGCAGCAGCCTGCCGCTGCCGGGTGGCGCCTTGGTGGTAGCCCCTGGCGTGAAGTGGATCCGCATGGCCCTGCCCTTTGCGCTCGACCACATCAACCTCTGGCTGCTGCGCGACACAATCGACGGCGTGGAGGGCTGGACCGCAGTGGATTGCTGCATTGCCCACGACGGCGCCAAGGCGCAGTGGGAGCAGATCTTTGCCACCGAACTGGAAGGACTGCCTGTGTTGCGCGTGATCGTGACACACATGCACCCTGACCACATCGGGTTGGCGCAATGGTTGTGCGAGCGCTGGGCCTGCCGCCTGTGGATCAGCGCAACCGACTACCACATGGCCCGCATCGGCTCACAGAGCAGCACGGGCTTTGGCGGAGACGGTGCTGCGGCCTTCTTCCGTGCTCACGGGCTGACCGATACCGATGCGCTGGAGAAAATTCGGGCCAGGGCCAGTTATTACCCCAGCCTGGTGCCCGAAGTTCCGCGACAGTTTTTCCGCTTGATGGACGGGCAGAAACTGCGCATCGGCGAGCACACGTGGCGTTGTATCGTGGGCCACGGCCACGCACCCGAACACATCGCGTTGTACGGCGATGCACAGCGCGTGCTGATCAGCGGCGACATGGTCCTGCCGCGCATCAGCACCAACGTGAGCGTGTACGACAGCGAGCCCGAGAGCGACCCGCTGGCGCTCTTTCTCGACTCCCTCGAAAGGTACCGCCCCCTTCCCCAAGACACACTGGTGCTGCCCTCCCACGGCAAACCTTTTACCGGCCTGCACGAGCGGATCGACCAATTGCAGCACCACCATGCCGAGCGCCTGGCCGAGGTATTGGCCGCCTGCCGCGAACGCCCTCACAGCGCCTGGGAGATGATCCCGGTGCTTTTTCCCAGAGCGCTGGACCTGCACCAGAGCACCTTCGCCATGGGCGAATCGGTGGCGCACCTGCACCGGCTGTGGTTTGCCGGCGAACTTCGGCGCGAACGCGACGCGCAAGGCATCTGGCGATTTGGAATGCCCCTCCTCCAGGCAAGCTGAGGGTTCGCGCCGAAGGTCCCGGTAAGCATTCCCGCCAGGAAAAGGCCAACCAGCGAACGGCGCGCGTGACTCACCCGAGAGCGCGGCGGA
>DAIOEI010000223.1:0-4531 GCA_036746335.1 Hydrogenophaga sp.
CCTGGGCGACCTCAAATCCTGGTTGAATGTTGACTGATTGAAAAACATGCCTTTTCGCTCTTTGGTTCGTGTGACGGCGGTGTGGTCCGCATTGGCGGCTTTCTCTGGTCATGGGTTTGCGCAGCAGGGAGCGCCTGCACCACAGGCGGCAGCCCCTTCCGTGCGGGTATTGGTCTTGCCAGCGGGTGAAACCGTGTTGGCCAGCCCAGTACCCGGACGAATTTCCAGGCTGCACACAGGTCTGGGCTTGCCCTTCCAAGAGGGGCAGGTGCTGGTGTCGCTCGACTGCGACGAGCCACAAGCCCGCTTGGCCATGTCCAATGCGGATCTGGCCGCTGCCACCGACCAATACGAAGCGAAATTGCGCATGCAAGGGCTGGAGCAGGCCAGTGATGTGGAGGTAGCGCTGGCCGCCAGTGCGGTGGCAAAGGCCAAGGCACAGATCGACCTCTACCGTTTCCAGATCAGCCAGTGTTCGATCAAGGCGCCATGGGCAGGGCGCTCTGCCAAATTGCACGTACGCAGCCACATGACGGTGACGGCAGGGCAACCCCTGCTCGATCTGGTCAGAAGCGGGTTGCTGCTGATGAAGCTGAATGTGCCTTCATCCTGGATATCCAACTTGAAAATGGGTCAGCAGTTCGAAGTCACGATTGACGAGACAGGGAAAACGTACCCCGCGCGCGTTCAGCGGATCAACAGCAGGGTGGACCCGGTGAGCCAAACCATCGAGCTGGAGGCCTCCATGCTCCGCTCGCATCCCGATCTCTTGCCCGGGATGAGTGGTGTCGCCCGGTTCCCGGGTACGCGCTGAACAGGTGCCCATGTCAGACCACGGAGATCTGAGCGTTCTGCTCCAGATCGAGGCCAGGGCGCTGGAGGCGCAAACCCTTCAGGCGCTCAGATTCACCATTGTCAACGAGTCGCATGCACTGACCCCTTATCGGCAGGCGGCCTTGTTTGAGCAGGACTTGGACGTCTTGCGCCTGCAAGCTGCCTCGGGCTTGATCAGTGTGGCCAACGATTCACCGTTTGCCATTTGGCTCAGCCGCTTTGTACAGCGCCTTCCCAAAGACAACGCTGTACAGGTGCTCTCGCTTGAAGACGCCTCACCGCAGGATGCCGAATCCTGGGCGGAGTGGCTTCCGGATCATCTGGTCTCTGTCCCTTTGCTGGGGCGCCGCAATGCGGTACTGGGGCGTGTGTTGTATGCCCGGGAACAGCCTTGGGATGATGCTTCGGTACAGATGCTGCAAAGGCTGCACACCACCTACGCCTATTGCTACGGGCATCTTCAAAAAACAAGCCGGCGACCATGGCAAGGGGTCCGCAAGCTTTTTCGCAAGCGCAATCGGTGGTTCATCCTGGCGGCCCTGCTGTTGAGCTTGTTGATTCCGGTGCGCTTGTCGGTGCTGGCACCTGCAGAGGTGATTGCCCTGAACGCCATGGCGGTGGCCGCGCCGCAGGATGGGGTGGTCGGTTCTTTCGGCGTTTCACCCAATGCGAGGGTGCGCGCCGGGGAGTTGTTGTTTTCCTTGGACGACACAGCACTCCTGAACCGCCGCCAGGTGGCCTTGAAGGCACTGGAGGTGGCCAGGGCAGATGCCCATGTGGCGCAGCAACGGGCTTTCGATGACGCCAAGAGCAAGGCCGATGTGGCGGTGGCACTGGGTCGTGTACGCGAAAAAGAGGCCGAACTCGCGGCGGTAGATACCCAGGCGCAACGTGTGGAGGTGCGGGCCGAACGCGACGGTGTGGCCATCTTTGCAGACACCAATGACTGGATCGGTCGCCCGGTGCAAACCGGTGAAAGGGTGCTGCAACTCGCGCAGCCGGAAGACAGCGGTATTTTGGTGTGGCTGTCGGTATCGGATGCGATCAACCTGGACATCGGCGCTCCTGTACGCCTGTTTCTGCACACCGAGCCGCTGAGCCCGCGCAGCGGCTCCCTGATCGAGAGCAGTTATCAGGCTGCACTGAGCCCTGACGGCGTGGCGTCTTACCGGTTGCGAGCCCGTTTTGAGGAGGGCAGCGAGTTGCCACGGATCGGATTGCGGGGCACGGCGCGACTCTCGGGTGACTGGGTTGTGCTGGGTTACTACCTGTTCCGCCGCCCCTTGGCCACACTCAGGGAGTGGACCGGCCTGTGAACGCGCAGCAAGGTGCCATCAAGCTGCCGGTACAGGCCAAAAAAGCGTCCAAACCGGTTCCGCTGCCGCGCATACGCGACGAGCTGGTGCTGTTTTCCGGAAGCCCCAACGAGGATGGCACGCCTGCCTGGGTGATTCAGGACCCGGTCACCAACCGTTTCTTTCGGATCAGCTGGATCGATTTCGAGTTGTTGGTGCATTGGGCTGACCACGATGCCGCTTCCTTGATCCGAGTGGTGAACCAAGAAACGCCCTTGAACGTGGGATTCCAGGATATCAAGAACCTGCTTGGATTCCTGGCCGACAACCAGCTCCTGCGCCTGGATACCCGGGCCGATGTCAACCGCATTCTGGGGCGCAGCCAGCAACAAACACGCGGCTTTTTTGAGCGGCTTCTGCACGGCTACCTGTTTTTCCGGGTGCCGCTGGTCCGACCCCAGACCTGGTTGGCGCGTTTGCAGCCGCTGCTGGCCCGGGTGAATTTGCCCTGGGTGGCGGTGATGGTGGTCATGGTGGCGGTGTTCGGCCTTTACCTTGTCTCGCGCCAATGGGATGTGTTCACCCACACCCTGCTGGACAACCTCACCTGGAAGGGCATTTTGGGCTATGCGGTCGCCCTGGTCTTTGCCAAGACGATTCACGAACTTGGCCATGCGGTGGTAGCGACCCATTACGGGGTGAGGGTGGCGCACATGGGGGTGGCCTTCTTGGTCATGTTCCCCATGCTCTACACCGATACCGGCGAGAGCTGGCGGTTGAAAAACGCCCGGCACCGGTTGGCCATTGCCAGCGCCGGCATCGCGGTTGAACTCGCACTCGCGGCGTTTGCCACCCTGTTGTGGAGCCTGTCTCCAGACGGCGCCTTCCGCAATGGCATGTTCTTTCTGGCCACCACCAGCTGGGTGTTGACACTGGCGATCAACGCCAGTCCCTTCATGCGCTTTGATGGCTACTTCATCACGAGCGACCTGCTGGATCTGCCTAATCTGCACGAGCGCTCTGGTGCGCTGGCACGCATCTGGCTGCGCAAATCGCTGCTGGGATTGCAGGAAGCTTGGCCAGAGAACTTTGCGCCTCGAAAGCGCCGCGGACTGATAGCGTTCGCGCTGTGTACCTGGTTGTATCGGCTGGTCGTGTTTCTGGGTATCGCGCTGCTGGTGTACTTTTTCTTCTTCAAGGTATTGGGTCTGCTATTGATGGCCCTGGAGTTGTACTGGTTCATCGGACGACCGATCGCAAAGGAGCTGGCGGTGTGGAAGGAACGCAAGGCGGAAATTTCTTGGCGGCATAAAGTGGGTTGGCTGCTGGCAACAGGGGTGATATTGGCGCTGCTGCTGTTTCCCTTCAGCAGCCGCGTTACTGGCTACGGCTGGATCCATGCTGCCGAACAACAACCCATACACACGCCGTTTGCAGCGCAGATCGTCGAGATGCCGTCCGAGAAGCGCTTCAAAGCGGGTGATGTGCTGTTTGTGTTGGAGTCCAAGGCGCTGGGGATCGATCAGGAGCGGGCCCGCCAGTTGGCCTTGGCGCGAGAGAACCAACTGCTTGGTCTGATGGGCATACCAGACGGTGAGGCACTTCGCCAGAGTGTGACCTCACAAATGGCCTACTACGAGGCAGAGGCTAAATTCAGCTCGGACGAGCAGGCGCGCCTGACCCTGCGTGCCCCCTTTGACGGGGAACTGCACGACGTGGACCACGCGTTGGCGGTAGGTGTCTGGGTCCGCTCCAGCGAGCCTCTGGCTGTCTTGGTTGACACGGGTCGGTGGGTGGTCGATGCCTATATTCCAGAGGGAGACTTGGGGCGCCTGCGTGTGGGTGACCGGGTACGGGCACGCTTGATGAACGGCACACCGGCATGGGTCGAAGGTGCGGTGGAAAGCATCGATGTCTCGCGCACCCTTGCTGTACCCACACCGATGCTGGACGCTGACAAAGGGGGTCCCCTGGCCACCATCAGCGAAGCGGGCAGACCGGGACAAGGCGGCACAAAGGTCTTGCGCGATGCCTTGTTTCGGGTGCGGGTCTCGCTGGACGACCCAACGCCTGTCCCGCACGTGAGCACCGTGCGGGTGCAGATCGACGGAGAGCGCGAGTCGGTGCTCAGTGGCGTGGTCCGCCGGGTGGCCTCGGTGTTGATCCGGGAAAGCGGTTTTTGAGCCGATGAGCTGCTGATTCAGCCCAGGGTTTTGGTGTAGCAGCTTTGCTGCAACTGCGCATGCCGCATGCGATGATCTTGCCATGAGCAGATTGCGCGTAGCCACTTACAACATCCACAAAGGCGTGCAGGGCCTGGGGCCGGCTCGTCGTCTCGAAATTCACAACCTGGCCCATGCGGTGGAGCAGTTCGATGCGGATGTGGTCTGCCTGCAAGAGGT
>DAIOEI010000224.1:0-3121 GCA_036746335.1 Hydrogenophaga sp.
GCGTTCTTCATCCAATAGCCGCGATGTCCCAAGACAGCGTCGGCGTATTCGGGGCGGTATAAGGCGGTCAGGTGCGGAACTTTGGCGAAGCGGTGCTGCGCATGCCAACCTTCAATCTCAAGATTCGCTGCGTGGGCTGGGATCACGTGGCCGTCCAGGTACACGTAGGTTTCACCCGCCTTGATGTGTTTGAGCATGCCTTGCATGCGATCGATCCACGCGCCAACAGTCTCCGGCGAGGGGATTTCGCGGGCGTGTCTGCGCAGATCTTGCCTGGCGATGTCTTCCCAGGACTTGTCCACTTCGACGGCAACCGCAAAAGAGAAAGCCTTTTTGCAGTGGACGCAGGAAAACAACCACCCGCAGCCACACCAAGGGCAATCGCGCTGCCCCGGGTCCCTGACCAACCCGGTTTCACAGCGGCAGTGTGATGTGAGTTGGTCGTTTTTCTTCGCCAGGTAAAGAACGGACATGCTGGAACTTTTGAACAGGTTTGAAGTGCGATCGGATGCTTCAGGCTGGGAGGTTCATCCAAAAAAGACGGCTACTGAAACTGCACCGCCAGAAACCGGTCAGCCCGCCGCTGTGATGTCAATGATCACCTGATCCAGAGAGGTCAGCAAGCGCTCTACGTCGGCCACGGTGGTGTCCGCGCTGATCAGCATCATGTTGTGAAACGGTGTGATCATCACGCCCCGGTTCAGCAGGCCCAGGTGGATCAGGTGTTCCAGCGGTGGGTGTAACACGCGGTCGGCTTCGCTGCCGTTGCGTGGCGGTTGCGCGCAGAACTGGAACTCCACCCTGGCGCCCACCTGGGTCACGCACCAGGGCAGGCGGTGGCGCTCGAAGCAGGTGCGCAAGCCGCTGGCCAGGCGCTCGGCCAGCGCCAGCATGTGGGCGTAGGCGGCGCCTGTCATCACTTCGCTGAGCGCCGCGCGCATGGCGGCCAGGGCGAGCATGTTGCCGGTCAGGGTGGTGCCGATGCCGCTGTGGCCCGGCGGTGCGTCCTGTTTGGCCTGGACCGCGCGCGCGGCGAGTTCGGCGCTCATGCCGTACACCGCGCAGGGCATGCCGCCGCCCACGGGTTTGCCCAGCACCAGCGCGTCGGCCGAGATGCCTTGGGCCTGCGTATAGCCGCCCGGGCCGGTGCTGATGGTGTGGGTTTCGTCCATCACCAGCAGGGTGCCGTGGCGGCGGATGATCTGTTGCGCTTCGGCCCAATAGCCGGGGTCGGGCAGCACCATGCCGATGTTGGTCATGACCGGCTCGGCCAAGACGCAGGCCACCTCGCCGCCAGCCAGGGCGGCGTCCAGCGCGGCCAGGTCGTTGAACTCGACCACCACCGTGTGCGCCGTGAGGTCGTGCACCTGCCCGAGCAGGCTGGCGCGCTGAACTGGCGCGCCGTCCACCAGATCGACAAACACGTCTTCGATGGTGCCGTGGTAACAGCCGTTGAACACCAGGATTTTTTTTCGACCGGTGGCCGCGCGGATCCAGCGCACGAGGTAGCGGTTGGCGTCGGTGGCGCTCATGGCGAACTGCCAGTAGGGCAGGCCGAAGCGCTCGGCCAGCAGCGCGCCCACGGCGGCTGCGTCTTCGCTGGCGAGCATGGTCGTCAGGCCACGCGTCGCTTGCCTGACCAGCGCGGCCGCCACCGGCGCGGGCGAGTGGCCGAACATGGCGCCGGTGTCACCCAGGCAGAAGTCCACCAATGTGTGGCCGTCGGCATCGGTCACCAGCGCGCCGCTGGCTTGGGCCACGTGCAGCGCGAACGGCGTGCCCCAGTCGCGCATCCAGTGCAGCGGCACGCCAAACAGCAGGTGCTGGTCGGCCTCGCGCGCCAGCGCCTGGGAGCGCGGGTTGCGCTCGCAGAAGGTGGCGAGCTCACGGGCGAGCACGCGCTCGGCGCGCGAGGGGTCAATGCCGTGCTCCCCCAGGGCAGCGCTGGCAGCCGCGTTAAAAGCTGGTGAAGAGGGCTCAGGAGTGGGCATGGGCAAGCGGGCTTTCAGGCTGTGCGTTCAGAACATGGCCAGGACAGCAGCAGCCGCCGCAGCCGCCGCAACCAAAACACCAATGTAGCGGCGCTGCGGTAGGGCGTACAGGTCCAATGCGTTGCAAGCGGCCAGCGCCGTCGCTGGCCTTCCGGGCTTTGCGCCCGGCTACCATCCACCGCATGAACCCCTTGCCTTTGAACCGTCTGCAACGCGAACGGCAGCGTTTGTTTGATGTGACCCCACCTGCGGCGGGCATCGACCCAGCTGGCCAACCCACGGTGCAACACCGCGTGGGGTTGGATGACCAAGGCCGGGTCCGCGCGCTGGTGCTGGCGCTCGGGCGCCCGGCCGATTGGGCAACACTTTCGCCCTTGTGGCGAGGTGTACAGGCCGACTGGCAATGGCCCGCGCCCGCGATTGTGGTCAATGGCGTGGACGCGTTTGAGCTCTGGTTTTCCTTGCAGGTGCCGCTGCCCTGCGAGCAGGCCGCTGCCTTGCTTCAGGCTTTGTGCCAGCGCTACCTGCCCGCGATCAGGCCCGAGCGTTTGCAGACCTGGCCCGATGCGACGAGCCTGCTGCACATGCCCGAACTGCCACCGCGCGCTGTGGCGCCGGGGCGCTGGGCGGCCTTTGTGGCGCCAGACTTGCCAGCCGTGTTTCAGGACGATCCCTCGCTCGACTTCGAGCCCGGTGCCGACGCCCAGGCGGAGTTGCTGTCGCATTTGCGTCCGGTGAGCCCGGAGCAACTGAGCGAGGCGATGGACGCGCTGGCAGCCCTTGCCGCTGCGCCAGAGATCAACGCACCGACCGAGCCCGCTTTAGGCGCAGGCGCCTTTGAAAGGCCTGCGAAAGCGACCCAAAGCACCGCGCCCACACCGCCCAGCCTGGTGGGGCCCTTCACCGATCCAAAAGCGTTTTTGCATGCGGTGATGAACGAGCCTGCTGCGCCCTTGGGGTTGCGGGTGGAGGCGGCGAAGGCTTTGTTGGGAGCGTTGACAAGCCCACAGGATTGAGTTCGCGAACCGATGCCTGGCCGCCGGTGAATCTGGTCTATCAGGAAGTGGGCGAAAGTTGGGTCGAGCTGGACAACTCGCGATAACAAAGGGATATCGCAACCACCTCCACGA
>DAIOEI010000224.1:3221-4516 GCA_036746335.1 Hydrogenophaga sp.
GCCAAGCGCCGTCAAAGTCGGCCTTTTCTCCCAGCGCGGTAGCGGGCAGCATCAGAATGGAGCGCCCCAGTACATAGCTTGCCGGGAGCGCAGCCAAGCCCGCGCTGACCGTCCACCAGCCGCTATCGCTCTGGAGCAGGGCCTCCCGGAAATTGGCGAACAGAGCGCCCAATACCATGAGCATGAGGAAGTAAACGAGCACCGCGATCAACATCACAGCGATGCTGTAGAGCAAGTATCTCCACTCGTGCCCCGACCATCGTTTCAGTCGGCTAGAACCCACCTCGGCACCCAGTACCACCCGGTGGCATTGCACCGCCAGCCATGCGAGCACGACGCTGTGAACGCCTGCCAGCAGCCACTGGGCAGCGAGGTGCCATGTGTCGGGTGAAAGCAGGATGTACCCCACCCAGAGCAACACCAGGGCGGAGGCAGGCCAGATCAAAGCGGGTACCAAGGTCTGCCGCATGCGCCATGGCAGAACCACAGCGCCCAGGATGATCTTGCCGATGCCCAGTGTCGCAACAGGGGCCGGATCGGTCAGGCGCATGGTTTGCCCGCGCCTAGCAGCAAAGTGCCCGTCAAAGGGCCTGCCACGGTCAATTCAGTTCCGCGATCAGCTCAATCTCCACACAAGCGCCCATCGGAATCTGCGCCACGCCAAACGCGCTGCGCGCGTGGGCGCCGACCAGCGGGCCGAAGACTTCACCGAAGAGTTCGCTGGCGCCGTTGGTGACCAGGTGTTGTTCGGTGAAGGTGCCGGTGCTGTTGACCAGGCTCATGAGCTTGACGATTCGCTTGACACCGTTGAGGTCGGTCCCGGCGGCCTGGCAGGCGGCGTGCAGCGTGCCCATGAGGTCGATGGCGATGGCTCGGGCGGCGGCTTTGCCCTCCTCGGTGGTCATGGTCAAGCCGAGCTGGCCGACCCAGGGCTTGCCATCCTTCTTGGCGATGTGGCCGCTCAGGAAGATTTGTTTGTCGGTCTGCACGAAAGGCACATAGGCGGCGGCAGGAATGGCCACGGGGGGCAAGGCAATGCCGAGTTGGGACAGTTGGTCGTAAACGCTCATGGAAACTCCAGAAAAGAAGGATCAGTTCATTCTATAGAGCGCTTGTAGGGCGCCAACCCGGGGCGCGGTCGTTCGGGCGGGCGCGTGTTCGGGCACCGGGTCCGCCGCGCCCGAAGGCCCGCGCGACAGGGGTTCTCATGGCCCTGGCCGATAATGCAGAGCATGTCTGATGTGGTCTCGTTCTGGGTGGTTGCTGGCCTGTTGCTGCAGGTGTTGATCCTGTTG
>DAIOEI010000225.1:0-4510 GCA_036746335.1 Hydrogenophaga sp.
CCGCCTGGTTCTGCTCCCGGGTGTCGAACTCCAGCTTCTCCAGCTTGGTCAGCCCATCCACCAATTCAGCGACAGGCGAGCCAAATTGCTCCACCAGTTCGGGTTTGCTGATGCCACAGTCTTCCATGGCATCGTGCATCAGGGCCGCCATCAGAGCCTGGGCGTCCAGCTTCCACTCGGCGCATTGCGCCGCCACGGCAATCGGGTGGGTGATGTAGGGGTCGCCGTTCTTGCGCATCTGACCCAGATGGGCCTCGTCGGCAAATCGGTAAGCCCGGCGGATGCTGTCAATATCGCTGGCGCCGAGGTAATCGAGCTTGCTGAGCAAACCGGCAAAGCTGGCCGCAGCCGCACTGGCCGCGGCATCTTGCGGGGTCAGCATCGGTGGTGTAACCGTCTCGTCGGCAACTGGGTTCATGCCCGTACTTTAGCGCGAGAAACGCGGCCTTGTTGGATGTTGGCGCGCATTCCGCCGCCAAGCGCTCGCCAACTGTCACGGCTGGGCTTGCGCTACCTCGCCGGGGGCACCAGGATGGTCGGTTTGGCCTCAGATAGCAGGCCTGGGTAGTCCCGGCTGAAGTGCAGACCCCGGCTCTCGCGGCGCATCATGGCGGACATCACGATCAGGTCGGCCACCTGCACCAGGTTGCGCAATTCCAGCAGATCGCGCGTGACGTGAAACTGCGAGTAGAACTCGTGAATTTCCCGCTGCAGCAGGGTGATGCGGTGGGCCGCGCGCTCCAGGCGCTTGTTGGTGCGGACAATGCCGACGTAGTCCCACATGAAGCGCCGCAGCTCTTCCCAGTTGTGGGAAATCACCACTTGTTCGTCGGCGTCTGTCACGCGGCTTTCGTCCCATTGGGGTAGCTCGGGTGTTGTCACCAGGGCATCGTTCAGGATCGCGATCACCGCAGCTTGGGCAAACACCATGCATTCCACCAGCGAGTTGCTGGCCAGGCGGTTGGCGCCGTGCAGGCCGGTGCAAGTGGTCTCACCCACCGCGTAAAGACCGGGCAGGTCGGTGTGGCCTTGCAGGTCGGTCACCACACCACCGCAGGTGTAGTGCGCTGCTGGCACCACCGGAATCGGCTCGGTCTTGATGTCAATGCCGAGTTCGGCGCAGCGTGCCAAGATGTTGGGAAAGTGCTCCTGGAGAAACTCAGGGCTGTGGTGTGAGATGTCCAGATGCACACAGTCCAGACCGTGTTTCTTCATCTCGAAGTCGATGGCGCGGGCCACAATGTCGCGCGGCGCCAGCTCGGCGCGTGGGTCGTGATCCGGCATGAAGCGGTGGCTGCCCAAATGTGGCGGCAGCAAGAGCCGCCCGCCTTCGCCGCGCACCGCTTCGGTGATCAGGAAGTTCTTGACGTGAGGGTGGTACAGGCAGGTGGGGTGGAACTGGATGAACTCCATGTTGGCCACCCTGCAACCGGCGCGCCAGGCTGCTGCAATGCCGTCGCCGGTGGCGGTGTCGGGATTGGTGGTGTAGAGGTAGACCTTGCCGGCACCGCCAGTGGCCAAAATGGTGTGTGGTGCGCTGAAGGTCTCGACTTCGTCTCGGTCCACGTCCAGCACATAGGCGCCGTGGCAGCGAGCTGGTGCTTTGCTGGGTTTGTGCCCGGGCAGCTTGGCGCCAGTGATCAGATCCACCAGCATGTGGTTTTCAAAGAAGCTGATACCGGCGGTGTTGCGTGCGAGACGGCTCAGCGTGGCCTGCACTGCTGCGCCAGTGGCGTCTGTGGCGTGCACGATGCGGCGGTGGGTATGGCCACCTTCGCGGGTGAGGTGCAGTTCGCCATTTTCGGTGGAGAAAGGCACGCCCAGCTCTTGCAGCCAGGCGATGGCGGCTGGTGCGTTTTCCACGGTGAAGCGGGTGGCTTCCAGATCGCACAGGCCAGCCCCCGCCACCAGTGTGTCGTCCACATGGGAGGCGTAGCTGTCGCCTTCGGCCAGCACGGCGGCGATGCCGCCCTGGGCCCAGTTGCTGGAGCCATCGGAGATTCCCCGTTTGGTGACCACAGCCACTCGGTGGGTGGGCGCCAGCTTCAAGGCGGCGGTCAACCCCGCCAGGCCGCTGCCGATGATGAGGACGTCAAAGGAATGGGTGGTCATGTGGGGGTATAGGCCAGGCGCACATAAATCGGCGCAAACGCTTCGGCCTGGGTGAGCTCGATCAGGGTTTCCTTGGCCAGCTCCAGCATGGCGATGAAGGTCACCACCAGCACCGGCGCGCCCTGTTCCGGGTTGAACAGTTCGCCGAATTCCACGAACTTCTTGCCCTGCAGCTTGCGCAGCACCAAGCTCATGTGTTCGCGAACCGACAGCTCTTCGCGGCTGATTTTGTGGTGTTGCACCAACTGGGCGCGTTGCAGGATGTCGCGCCAGGCGGCTTGCAGATCCAGTGGATGCACGTCAGGGAAGCGGGGTGTCAGCGCCTGTTCGACGTACACCTGCGCACGCAGGAAGTCGCGCCCATATTGGGGCAGGTCGGTCAGCTTTTGGGCGGCCAGCTTCATCTGCTCGTATTCCAGCAGGCGGCGCACCAACTCGGCTCGCGGGTCTTCTGCTTCTTCGCCTTCGGCGGTCTTGCGCGGCGGCAGCAGCATGCGCGACTTGATCTCGATCAGCATGGCCGCCATGAGCAGGTACTCGGCCGCCAGCTCCAGGTTGCTCGCTCGGATCTCGTCCACATAGCTCAGGTACTGGCGAGTGACCGCCGCCATCGGGATGTCGAGGATGTTGAAGTTCTGCTTGCGGATCAGGTAGAGCAGCAGGTCCAGCGGGCCTTCAAAAGCTTCGAGAAAGACTTGCAGCGCATCGGGCGGTATGTACAGATCTCTGGGCAGCGTGAACAGCGGCTCGCCGTAGAGGCGGGCGAGCGCCATCTGGTCCACCACAGCAGGCAAGACCGTCTCCAGACCCTCCGGGGCCTCGTCAAGCGCAGGCGCTGAGGAGCTCATGCGCTGGTTGGGCAGTCAGTCGGTGAAGTGGGGCTGTGGCGTTTGGCCGTGGGCTTCAGTGCGGGTCTGCCTCGGTCTGGTAGACATAGGCGCGCTGTGGCACCTGGGCTGCTTGGGCCTGGGCCTGTTGTTCGCGGTCAATTTGCTTGTCCCAGAGCAGGGAGCGGCCTTCGCGCTGCGCCTGGTCCAGCTCGGGCCTGTCTTCCTTGAGCTGATCAAGGAACTGGGTCGCATCAGACGAGTAGTGCGGGCGGGCGAAGAAGGACATGGTGTGTTGCGCTGGTTCGGTAAGGTACTGACCGACCGATTTTAACGGTCCAGAGCCTCCACCGCGCGGCTGTGCCAGTTCAGCACGGTCTGGCGCACGGTCATCCGGTCTGCCAGTGCCGGATAGGCCTGCCGCACCACATCGGCTGCGAAGCGGGCCATGAATTGCGACTTCAGAACGGCACGGGCGCGGTCCACCCCGATGTCTTCGTATGGAACCGAAGAAAACAGGAGAAAGCCATCGTCGGGGATGCTGCCCGCTCGCATGTTGGCTTCGATGATGCCAGCGGCCTTGCGGATCGGGTCCGCCAGGTCCGGGCTGTAGGGTCCGATGATCAGGGCCACGTTGGGCAGGTGCAGCCAGTCGAAACCGCGCCCCACGCAGATCATCCATTCCCGGTGTTCGATGTTGAGCCGACGCTGGTGGCGGCGGATCTCGGCGATGTGGGCCAGGTTGCCCACCAGCAACGGCAGCAGGTCGTGGCGGATCTGCGTGGGCATGTCGGGCAGCAGTTGCTGCAGCCGTTGCGGCAGACCGTCGATGTCTTTGTCGTCCAGATCGGCCATGTTCAGCGTCTGCCCGCCGTGTCCGTGGACCACCAGCGCGTCCTCGTCGGTCTCGAAGCCGCACACCAGGGGGTACACGCTGCCGTGGTCGGCGCCGAAGAGTGTGGAGACTTCGCGCTGGATCTCGAAGGTGTGCGCCCGCGCGTCGTCGGTGCGGTAGTGGAAGCCGGCGCAACCGCGCCGTTCGTCGCCCCTGGAGTAGTGGTAGGTGATGAGCATCAGCGCCTGACGGCCCGACCGCATGACCTTGTCCATGCTGGCCACCAGGGTCTCGCCCAGGTGTGGCCAGCCAAGGCGGAAGAAACCGCCGAGATTGCGAAAGGGCAGGATGATGCCCTTGGGCGTCTGGGTGGCCACCGGAATATTGATGCGGCCGTCCATGCACTTGAGCACCAGGATGGCGGTCGGGTGCTGGGCGAGGTGTCGCTGGCGCGCCAGAAAGGCTTCCGGACCGGCGTATTCCCGGGCGTGTCGCTCGGCCAGGTCAAAAAGCCAGTCGATGCGCGTGGCAATCGGCTGGTCGTGCGGCAGGGCAGTGGTCATGGTGTGGGTCTGTCGGGGCGAAGCGGGCACTCAGTGAAACGTGTGCAGCCGCTCGGCAAAGCCGGTGCGCTCCATCAGCGAGCGCGGCTGCGGGTTCACGCCGACCATGCCCAGGTGGCCGCCGCGTTTGTGTACCGCTTTGTGCAACTGCTCCAGCGCGTCCAGCCCGGTGG
>DAIOEI010000226.1:0-4479 GCA_036746335.1 Hydrogenophaga sp.
TGCTCGGGGCTCAGGCTGTGCAGCCGCTGTTGCAAGGTCTTCATGGGTGTGCTTGTTCTGGACCGGGGCCGGACCTTAACACGCCACCGCCATTTCCGCTGCGTGTGAAGGTTGGCGGTTTTGCGCTAGGCCGGCGCTCCCGGCCCCCGCAAAGTCCGGCCTCTCGGCGGGCAAACGGTGCGGCAGGGGCGCATGCTGGTGGAGCCAGGCTTCGATCTGGGCCGGGTCGCTGGCTGTGCGCAGTTCGTCAAAGGCTTGCTGGGCCTCGGGGTGGCGATAGCGCAGGTAGTTGAGCCATTGCTTGAGGCGCCCGGCGCGGTGGCGCCGCTCCACCCGGGCGCACACGCGCTGCCAGAACAGCGCGAGCAAGGGCAGCAGCTCGGGCCAGGTCACGCTGCCTCGCCCCTGGAGCACGCGGGCCAGGCCAGGGTCGGTCACCATGCCGCGGCCGATCATGAGGGTGGTGCAGCCGGTCACTTTGCGGCAGCGCAGCGCCTGCTCGGCGGTCCAGATTTCGCCATTGGCCACCAGTTGCATGGTGCCAGCCGGTAAAACCTGGCGCACCTGGGCGATGCGCTCCCAGTAGGCCGGGGGTTTGTAGCCGTGCGCCTTGGTGCGGGCATGGATCACCAGTTCGCTGGCGCCCGCCCCGGCAATGGCCAGCGCGCAGTCTTCTGCCACGCGGTCGTCGTTGAAGCCCAGGCGCATCTTGGCCGAGACCGGCAGGTGCGCCGGCACCGCGCGCCGCACAGCGCCCACAATCCGGCCGACCAGCTCCGGCTCGTCCAGCAAGATGGCGCCGCCCCGGCTTTGGTTGACCGTTTTGGCCGGGCAGCCAAAGTTGAGGTCCACACCAAAGGGGCTGATTTGCGCCAGCCGCGCCGCGTTTTCGGCCAGACAGGCCGGGTCGGAGCCCAGCAACTGGGGCCGCACCGGCACACCAGCGAGCGTGCGCCCGCCATTGAGCAGCTCCGGCACCACGCGCACAAAGGCGCGCTCGGGCAGGAGCGTGTCGGTCACGCGGATGAACTCGCTCACGCAGCGGTCCACACCGCCGGTGCGGGTGAGCACGTCGCGCAGGGTCGCGTCGAGCAGGCCCTCCATGGGCGCGAGCAGTATCTGCATGGGGTTTGAAAGCGGGCCGCTGGGCGGGGGTGGGCGGGGCACAAAGGCCCGGCGCGGTGGAGTATGGATTGTAGGCAAGCGCAGGCAAAGTGCGTGGGCCAGCAAGCCGCGGGCGCTCTGAACAGGCACCCGTTAAAGCCTGCCTGGCGGCGGGCGCCACGGGTCTTGCCAGCCCGGCGGGGGCCGATACCATGGGGGAGAGGGTATGGCATGCAACCCCGAACCGACACCCTGGAGCCTTTGAATGAAACCCACCATCACCACTTGTACCCTGCTGGGCGCCCTGTTTTGGAGTGCCACCTGGCTCAGCCCCGGCGCCTTGGCGCAAGGTACCGCAGACGACAGCCTGGCGCGCGCTGGCACCTTCAAGCAGGTGCAAGGCGAGGTCAGGCTGGCGGGCAGACCCGACAGGCCAGCGCCCGGCGATGCTGTGCGCGAAGGCGACCGCCTGCAGACGGGGCGCCAGGGGGCAGTGAACCTGGTGCTGCGGGACGGAACCGTGCTCGCGGTGGGCCCCAACAGCGAGGTGGACCTGAGCGAATTCCAGTTCAATGCCACCACGCAAGAAGGCAGCGCGCTGGTAAACCTGCTGCGCGGCTCGGTGCGCGTGATCACTGGTTTGATGGTCAAAACACAGCCCGAGCGCTTTCAGGTGCGCACGCCCACAGCGGTGGTGGGTGTGCGGGGCACAGACTTCATTGTGGAGGCCAACCCGCCGGTAGAACATTTGCATGTGGCCTTGCGCAAGCACTGGAGCGACCATAGTAGACTGCAACGCTGATGCTCCACAGCGACAGGTTTGTGCAATGCCGCACGACCTGCGCCATTGTTTTTGATGTCGCCTGCCCGCTTGAATTCGCTGCGCTTTTGGACCGGATGCCTCGTCGCGGGCAGCCTGAGCGCCTGCACACCCCTGAGCCGGGTGGTGGTGCTGCCCCAGGAGGGGGGCTCCAGCTCGGTCACGGTAACCACACCGGCCCAAACCCTGGTCTTGGCGCAAGGCTATGCAGTGGCTGAAGTGGGGCGGCACGGTGGGCTCAGCGCCTCGGTTTCCGATGCGGCCAAAGAACAACAACGCCACGCCCGTTTGCTGGCCTTGCAGTTGCCCGAGGAGCAACGCTTTGTGCTGCTGTTCGAGCCGGGCACCTCCAACCTCACACCGGCTTCACTGGCAGCGCTGGAAACCGTGATAGCGGCCGCGCGTGCCCGCGAGGGTGGCGAGATCGTGGTGACCGGCCACACCGACCGGCAAGGCGCCGCCGACGCCAACGACGCGCTGTCCCTGCGCCGGGCGCAGGCCGTGCGGGCTTTGCTGATCGAGCGTGGCTTTCTGGCCGAGCGCATCTTGCCGGTGGGCCGGGGCGAACGGGACCCTGTGGTACCCACCGAAGACGACGTACCCGAGCCGCGCAACCGCCGCGCCGAGGTGATCGTGCGATGAGCGGCGCGGCACCGGCCGGTGAACACCGCCAGACCCGCGATCTGCGTGCTTTGCTCCACAGCCGACGCACTGGCGCGTTGGGCACCACGGATGCCGACGGCCAGGTGTTTGTGTCCATGGTGCCATTTGCCCTGGATGCTGCCACCAGCACCCTGGTAATCCACGTCAGCGGCCTGGCCGCACACACCCGCAACCTGGAGAACCAGCCCCGCGTTTCGCTGATGGTGTGTGAGGGCGAAACGCCCGGCGAGCCGGTACACGCCCTGCCCCGCGTCAGCCTGGACGCCCTGGCCGAGCCGCTGGCGCCGGGCAGCGATGCCGCGCAGACGGCCCGCAGCGTCTACCTGCAACGTTTCCCAGACGCCGAGCCCATGACCGCGCTGGGCGATTTCCGGTTTGTGCGCCTGCAGGTGCTCGGTGCCCGCCAGGTGGCGGGTTTTGGCGCCGCTCGCAGCCTCAGCGCCGAAGAAGCGCAGCGTGCCCTGCGCCCTCCCAGCGCATGACGGCAGGCGTCACGCTGATCCACAGCGACGAACATCTGCTGGTGTTCGACAAACCCGCCGGTCTGCTGGCCGTGCCCGGGCGCGGCCCGGAAAACCAGGACTGCCTGAGCGCCCGCGCGCAGGCCCTTTTCCCCGATGCGCTCATCGTCCACCGGCTGGACATGGCCACCTCGGGCCTGATCGTGATGGCGCGCGGCCTGCCTGCGCAGCGCCACCTCAGCCGCAGTTTCGAAACCCGGCAAGTCCACAAGCAATACCTGGCCGTGGTGGCGGGCGCCCTGCACAACCCACAACCCGACAACGGCTGGAACACCATCGACCTGCCCCTGATCGCCGACTGGCTCGCCCGGCCGCGCAGCAAAGTCGATCACCTGATCGGCAAAACCAGCGTCACGCGCTGGCGTGTGGAGCCCCACCCGGAGAACGCCCAGGGCCGCACCACGCGCCTGCGGCTCGAACCAGTGACCGGGCGCTCGCACCAACTGCGGGTGCACCTGCTGGCGCTGGGCCACCCGATCGCGGGCGACCCGCTTTATGCATCGCCTGCGCAGCAGGCCTTGAGCCCGCGCATGGCCTTGCACGCCTGGCGCATCGAACTGCCCCACCCGCACACCGGCGAGCCGGTGCGCTGGGAGGCGCCCTGCCCCTTTTGAACGGCAAGACCCCGCCGATTTCCCCACCGCGATTTCCCCACCGATCTGGAAGGACGTTTTTGTATGCACGATCTGGTCATCCTCACCGGCGCTTCCCGCGGCATGGGCATGGCCATGGCGCAGCAGTTGCTGGCGCCGGGCCGCGTCTTGCTGACCCTTTCGCGCCAGAGCAACGACGAGCTGGCCGCCCTGGCGCAGCAGCGCCAGGCCACCTTGCTGCAATGGCGCCTGGACCTGGTGGACGCCACGGCTGCAGCCGACCGGCTCGAACGCTGGCTCTCGCAGCTCGACGCGCCCAGCCTCGCCAGCGCCACGCTGATCAACAACGCCGGGGTGATCCCGCCCATTGGCCCCATCGACCGCTGTCCGCCCGACGAACTCTCGCGGGCGCTGCGCGTGGGCCTGGAAGCGCCCATGCACCTGACGGCGGGTTTTCTGCGCGCCACGCGCGAATGGGTCCGCACCGGCTGGAACGGTCCGCGCAAGGTGCTCAACATTTCTTCCGGCCTGGGGCGCAGACCCATGGCCGCGCAAGCGCCGTACTGCGCCGCCAAGGCCGGGCTCGACCATTTCACCCGCTGCACCGCGCTCGACGAGGCCCGCCAGCGCAACGGCGCCCGGCTCGTGTCGCTGGCGCCGGGCGTGATCGATACCGACATGCAGGTGCAACTGCGCGGCGGCGACCCCAAGCTCTTCCCCGATCTGGCGCGTTTTCAGGAACTCCAGCGCCAGCAGCAGCTCTCAAGCCCGCCAGCAG
>DAIOEI010000227.1:0-4467 GCA_036746335.1 Hydrogenophaga sp.
TCCTTCATGCGCGCCTTGATCAGCGAATGCCCGGTTTTGTACATCACCGGCACACCACCCGCCGCCTCGATGGCCGGCGCCAGCCGCTGCGAACACTTCACATCAAACAGGATCTGGCCACCCGGCACGCGCGAAAGCACGTCTTGTGCAAACAGAATCATCTGGCGGTCGGGATAGATGTTCTCGCCGCTTTTGGTCACGATGCCCAGGCGGTCACCATCCCCATCAAAGGCCAGCCCCAGTTCGGTATCGGTCTCGCGCAACGCACGCTGCAAGTCCAGCAGGTTCTCTGGCTTGCTGGGGTCCGGGTGGTGGTTGGGAAAGTTGCCATCGACCTCGCTGAACAACTCCACCACCTCACAGCCCAGGGCCCGGAACAAGGCAGGCGCCGATGCACCCGCAATGCCGTTCCCACAGTCCACCACCAGCTTCATCGGGCGAGAGAGTTTCACATCGTCCACGATCCGCGCGGTGTAGGCCGCCAGCACATTCTCCTGGCGCACACGACCACCGGGCTGGAACTGTCCCTCTTCTTGTTCGATACAACGCCGCAGGGCCTGGATTTCTTCGCCATAAATGGCCTTGCCGGCCAGCACCATCTTGAAGCCGTTGTAATCCTTGGGGTTGTGGCTGCCCGTGACCTGGATGCCGCTGTGGCAAAGCGTGTTCGCTGCGAAATACAACATGGGCGTGGTGGCGGGCCCGATGTCGATCACCTCGATACCCGCCGACACCAAGCCCCGGATCAACGCCGCAGCCAGCCCCGGGCCACTGAGGCGCCCATCGCGCCCCACAGCCACCACCGTCTCGCCCTGGCGCTGCGCCTGCGTGCCAAATGCCAGCCCAAGCGCCTCAGCCACCGCTTCGTTGAGTGTGCTGGGCACGATGCCACGGATGTCATAGGCTTTGAAAATCGTGGGGCTGACCTGCATGATGGCTTTCTTCAGACGGGGGACCCTGCATTGTAGGTGGCCCAGCTGCCCGCACCGACCCAAGATCGGGTCCGAAAATGACGCACCGACACAGGACGGAAGGCCTAACATCTCAGGCATGAACACCACAGCGAAGCTGGACCCCGACGCGTTGTACCGCGCACTCTGTGCCAGAGACGCTCGCTTTGATGGGCTTTTTTTTGTCGGTGTACGCTCCACAGGCGTTTATTGCCGTCCCATTTGCCGGGTACGCACGCCACAACAGGTTAACTGTCGTTTCTTTGCTGTACCAGCCCAGGCTGAGGCTGCGGGTTGCCGACCTTGCTTGCGCTGCCGCCCGGAATTGGCACCCCTGGACCGCCATTGGTCGGGTGAAGACGCGGCCAGCATCATGATGTACCAGGCCATCGCCTGGTTCGCCTCGGCCGAGGCCAGCCGGCATGAGCCCGCAAAGCTTTCACCGCTTTCCAGGGCGGCGCAGCGCCTGGGTATCAGCGAGCGCCACCTTCGTCGCGTTTTCGATAAGCGCTTGGGGGTGTCCCCACTGCAATACCTGCAGACCCAGCGCTTGCTGAGCGCCAAACAGTTGCTGACAGACACCTGCCTTCCCGTGGCTGACGTGGCCGAGGTAACGGGTTACGGTAGTGTTCGCAGACTCCAAGCCGCATTTGCAGACCGCTACGGCATGAGCCCCAACCGCTTGCGGCGCGGCGCGAGGCCTTCCACCGGTCTGGCCATGGCCACCGTGCGCCTGGCATGGCGGCCGCCTCACGCCATCGAAAACCTGCTGGGCTTCTTTGCCACCCGCGCCATCACCGGCCTGGAACTCGTGGATTGCAGCGCCGGGCGGCTGCAGCGCAGCTTGCGCATCAGCTCCGATGGCCGCGAGCACGTTGGCTGGCTGCAGGCTCAGTTCGTACCAGCAACCCACCAGGTGCTGCTGGGTGTCAGCGAAGGGCTGGTACCGGCATTGCCCGAAGTCATTCGTCGCGCCCGTGCTGCCTTCGATCTGGACGCCGACCCACAAGCCATTGACGCGGTGCTGCACAACGACTTCCCGGACAGTGATGGCGTGCGGGTGCCGGGCGGATTTGATGGCTTTGAGATCGCCGTGCGCGCAGTGCTTGGGCAACAGCTCACTCTGGGCGCCGCGCGAACCATGACCCAGCGCTTGGTGGCTCGCTGGGGAGACCCCTTGGTGGTACCCAGCAAGGGCCTTTCCCACCTCTTCCCCAGCCCCCAAGCGCTGTTGACCGCTACCGCCGGGGAACTTGGTGGCATCGGTATCGTGCGCCAAAGACAGGTGGCCATTGCTGCGCTCGCGCGTGCTGTGCTCGATGGTCAACTGTGCCTCGAGAGCGGGTCCCCACCACAAAAACAGATCCAAACCCTGCTCGAACTGCCGGGTATCGGACCATGGACTGCGAACTACATTGCCATGCGGGCACTGCGCTGGCCCGATGCCTGGCCCAGCGGCGATGTGGTGTTGCACAAGGCGTTGGGATTGCAGGATCGGCCAAAGCGCACAGCCACACAGGACGGCGAACACATGGCCCAGCGCTGGCGCCCTTGGCGAAGCTACGCGGCGGTGCGCGCATGGGCACAACCGACACCCCGCTCTCTGGAGACTGTCAAGTGAACAAGTCTGCACCGCTTCCCGCTACAGGTCGGGTACAAACAACCGTCCCGAGCCCATTGGGCGAAATTCGCCTGGTGGCATCGAGCAAAGGCCTTGCCGGTCTGTGGTTCGTGCGCGGGCAACGTCATGCGCCCGCTGAGGAGACGCAATTGTCATGGCCTTCTGTTTCCACGCATCCCTTGTTGAAAGAAGCTGAGCGACAACTGGTCGCCTATTTCTCGGGCGAGCGTCGAGAATTCGACTTGCCCTTGGACCTGCAACAGGGGACCGCCTTCCAGCAAGCTGTGTGGCAAGGCTTGCTGGCCATTGAACCAGGCCGCACCGAGAGCTACGCAGCACTGGCCAAGCGCCTGGGAAAACCTGGAGCAGCCCGCGCGGTGGGAGCCGCAGTGGGACGCAACCCGGTGAGCATTGTGGTGCCTTGTCACAGAATAGTCGGCGCCACCGGTCGGCTCACAGGCTATTCAGGAGGGCTGGACCGCAAGCAAGCATTGCTCCATCTGGAGCAAGAGGGCACCTTGTCAAAGACTGCCGTAGAGGCCAGCCGCTGAAGCCCGCCACCGCTGAAAACCAGCCAACTGCTCATGCCACTTCCACTGATCGCCGAATTCTTGTTGCTGGCTGCGCTTTGGGGTGCCTCGTTCCTGTTCATGCGACTGGGTGCAGCGGAATTCGGCCCGCTGCCCACCGCTGGCGTTCGCGTCGCCTTGGCGGCGATTTTCCTGCTCCCGGTTTTTTTGGTCAAAGGCGTCTGGTCTGCCTTTCGCCAGCACGCGGCTCGAATCTTGGGGGTTGGTTTGCTGAACTCAGGCATTCCTTTTGCGCTATTTGCATTCGCCGTATTGCACATCAGCACGGGGCTGACCTCCATCCTGAACGCCACCGTACCGTTGACCGGAGCGCTGGTCGCGTGGATTTGGCTGAAGGACCAGCCTGACCGCTGGCGCATCGCGGGGCTGGCTATCGGCTTTGCAGGCGTATGTCTCCTGGTGATTGGCAAGTCAGGCTTCAGTCTGGCGCCAGGAGCTGCATCGTCGGGTATGGCGCTGGCAGCGATGCTCGCCTGCTTGCTCGCGACCGCCTGTTATGGCGTCGCAGCCAGCTACACCAAGCGCTACCTGACCGGGGTTCACCCACTGGCCATCGCTTCAGGCAGCCAACTCGGCGCCACCCTGGGTCTGGCTGTGCCCACTGTGTGGCTGTGGCCCGATCAGCCCGTGAGCCAACAGGCCTGGACGGCCATGTTGGCTGTAGCGCTGCTGTGCACGGCACTGGCCTACATCCTGTTCTTCCGCATCATTGCGCAAGCTGGTCCGAGCAAAGCGCTCGCCGTGACTTTTCTGGTTCCGGTGTTCGCTCTGGGCTATGGAAGCGTCTTTTTGCAAGAGGCCATCACACCATGGATGATCTTGTGTGGTGCGGTGATCCTGATGGGTACAGCGCTTTCGACGGGACTGATCCGCTGGCGCACAGTACCTTGACGAAGATTTGAACGATCCTGAGCATGTTTCGAAAAGAAAAAAGCCTGCTAAATCAAAGACTTAGCAGGCTCTATCTTTTGGCGGAGTGGACGGGGCTCGAACCCGCGACCCCCGGCGTGACAGGCCGGTATTCTAACCAACTGAACTACCACTCCGCAGTGGTGCAGCTTTTGCCCGATGCTTTACAGCTTCAAACCAAGTGCCACAAACTTGGCGACCCTACGGGGATTCGAACCCCGGTACTCACCGTGAAAGGGTGATGTCCTAGGCCTCTAGACGATAGGGTCAAAACCTTGGAACTTACCGAACTCCGCATTGTATCAGCGCCGCCTTCGCACCTCCGACACAAGCTTCACAAATTTTGGTGGAGGTAAGCGGGATCGAACCGCTGACCTCTTGCATGCCATGCAAGCGC
>DAIOEI010000228.1:0-4451 GCA_036746335.1 Hydrogenophaga sp.
GGTGGCCAGCCGCGCGCCCTCGGGCACCAACACCCAGCCCTGGAAGGTCTATGTGTTGCAAGGCGCCAGCCGCGACAGCCTGGTGGAGAAATGCTGCGCCGCCCACGACGCGATGCGCGCCGACCCGACCCTGGCCGAGCAGCACCGCGAGGAATACGACTACTACCCCACCCAGTGGGTCAGCCCCTACATCGACCGCCGGCGCGAGAACGGCTGGAGCCTCTACGGCCTGCTGGGCATCACCAAAGGCGACAAGGACAAGATGCACGCCCAGCACCAACGCAACTTCCGCTTCTTCGACGCGCCCGTCGGCCTGATGTTCACGCTCGACAAGGTCATGGGACGCGGCTCGCTGGTGGACTACGGCATGTTCCTGCAGAACATCATGGTCGCCGCGCGCGGGCACGGTCTGCACACCTGCCCGCAGGCGGCCTGGAACGGGTTCTCCAAGATCATCCTGCCGCACATCGGTGCGGGCGAGAACGAGATGCTGGTCTGTGGCATGGCCCTGGGTTATGCCGATGATGAAGACAAGGTCAACACCTTCGTCACCCCACGCGAGCCGGTAGACAGCTTCACCCGCTGGCTGGCTTAAGGCCTTCAAGGCCTGCCCGGGGCGGCGTGCCTCCCCGGGCTTCTTGGGCCGAGATGCTCAAAACGGGTCTGGCACAAAGCCCCGGTAGGTGCCGGGAAAGGCGCTCGGCGGGTCCTCGCGCCAGCGGCGTGGGCGCTGCGGCAGGATGCCCATGGCCATCAGGTTGGCTCGGCTGTCGTAGCGGATCTGGATGATCTCATAGGGGCGCGCGCTGCGCCGCTCAAACTCGGTGCGGCCCACGCGGTCGCGCTCCCGTTCGCCGTGTCCAGTGCCCAGCGGGCTGCCGGGTGCAGACTTGCCAAAGGGCGCCGAGCGGCCATGCCATTCGCCATGGGGTTCAAACGGATGCAGCTCTGGGCGTTCGCGGAAGACGGCAATGCCCATCACACCCACATCGTGCGGGCGCCCTGTGCGCGCCGCATAGGAGCGCGGCAGCCGGGTGAACTCGAACGCGGCGATCTCCCGCTTGCTTTTGCGCCAGCCCGCCACGTCATATTGCTGGCCGGGCGCCAGCACATAACCGGCCTGGTCAAATGCCGCGGTTTCGCCGGTGACGACGTTGACCCCGTCCACCGACACCACATGCAGCAGGCGTTCACGCGAGGCGTTGTACAGCTCGATGGCGTACCGCGCACCGGGCTCGCCGACCACCCAGGTGTCTCCCCGGTGGCGAAAGGTGCGCAGGATCTCGCCGGTGTCGCGGTTGACCACCCGCACATCCGAGAGGCGGCCCATGGCCATGGCGGGCAGGGCAGTGAGCAAGCTGGCACCGGCGATCGCGCCCAGCAGGCTCCGACGCGACAGGGCAGGGTTGGGGTTGTTCAGAGTCTTCATGTCGGGTCTCCTTGCGACCTGGTTGAATGAGGAGACTGCAGTACAACCGGCCCGCGTCAAGCGCCTGCATCGCCTTTGAAAACGTGGTGTAAACCGACGGCGCACGGCGTTACACGGACCGGGGCTGGAATAATCGCGGCTCTGTTTCATTTCTGACAAGGACACTTCATGATCACCACCCCCAGCGGCCTGCAATACGAAGACACCGTGGTCGGCAACGGCGAAGTCGCCCAGGCCGGGCGCCCGGTGCAGGTGCACTACACCGGCTGGCTCTACAACGACGGCGTGCAGGGCGCCAAGTTCGACTCCAGCAAAGACCGTGGTCAGCCGTTTGAATTTCCGCTCGGCGCCGGTCATGTGATCAAGGGCTGGGACGAAGGCGTGCAAGGCATGGCCGTGGGCGGCACGCGCCGCCTGGTGATTCCCGCCGCGCTGGGCTACGGCGCGCGCGGCGCGGGCGGTGTGATCCCGCCGAACGCCACGCTGCTGTTCGAGGTGGATCTGCTGGCGGTCTGACGCTACATGACCCAGCGCCCCGCCATCCTGATTGCGCGCGCCGTCTTCCCTGAGGTCGTGGCGCGTCTGCGGGAGCATGCCGATGTCGAGACCAACGACACCGACACGCCGTTCACACCCGCCCAGCTTATTGAGCGGCTGCAGGGCAAACAGGGCGTGATGACCACCGGCAGCGAGCGCATCGACGCGGCGCTGCTGGCGGCCTGCCCGCAATTGCGCATCGCCGCCAACATCGCGGTGGGCTACAACAACTTCGACGTGCCCGCGATGACTGCGGCCGGGGTGCTGGCGACCAACACGCCCGATGTGCTCACCGAGACCACCGCCGACTTCGGCTTTGCGCTCTTGCTGGCCACCGCGCGGCGCCTGACCGAGAGCGAGCATTTTCTGCGCGCCGGGCAGTGGAACCGCTGGTCGCTGGACCTGTTTGCCGGTGCCGAGGTCCACGGCAGCACGCTGGGCATCCTGGGCATGGGCCGCATCGGCCAGGCCATTGCCCGGCGCGCCGCGCACGGTTTTGGCATGCGCGTGATCTACCACAACCGCTCCCGGCTGGGCGCTACCACTGAAGCCGACTGCCGCGCGTCATACGTCGGCAAGGCCGAGCTGCTGGCGCAGGCCGATCACCTGATGTTGGTGCTGCCTTACAGCCCAGAGGCGCACCACACCATCGGCGCGGCCGAGCTGGCGCAGATGAAACCCACGGCCACGCTGGTGAACATCGCGCGCGGCGGCATCGTGGACGACGCGGCCCTGGCTGCCGCGCTGCGCGAGCGGCGCATCGCCGCCGCCGGGCTGGACGTGTTCGAGGACGAACCCATGGTCCACCCCGACCTGCTCACGGTGCCCAACGTTGTGCTCACGCCCCACATTGCCAGCGCCACGCTCAAAACGCGCCGCGCCATGGCCGATCTGGCGGCCGACAACCTGATCGGCTTTTTCACCCGGGGCCAGGCGCTCACGCCGGTGAACCGCCTTTCGCAGGCCTGAGGGGCTGGGCGCCGATCTGCAGCGCCAGCGCCACGCTGGCCCGTGTCTGCTCGGTCAGGTGGTCCAGAAAGACCTGCGTGCGTCGGGGTAGGAACTGGCGGCTGGGCAGGGCGGCGTGCAGCTCGAAGCGCCCGGTGATCCACGGGCTGAGCACCCGCACCAGAGCGCCGCTGGCCAGGTGCGGCGCGGCCAGCTCCACCGTGGTGCCGGTGATGCCCGCGCCGTCCAGCGCGGCGCGCATCAGGGTGTCGGTGTGGTTGGCCCAGAGCACGGGCGGCACATCGAGCAGCGCTTCCTGCGCCGGCCGGTCGGCCTGGAACAGGCGCCAGAGCCGGGGGCGTGGCCCGGCATCGGGCTTGATGCGCAGGCAGTCGTGGCCCAGCAGGTCGGACGGCTGCGCGGGCACGCCCTTGCGCGCCAGGTAGGCCGGTGAGGCCACGAGGAAGGCCTCGGTGGCGATCACCTTGCGGGCGATCACGTGGGCGTCAAAACCCGCGTCGGTGCCGAGCAGCGTGATGTCGTAGGCCTCGATGGGTGGATCGCGGTGGCTGGCCACGTCCAGGTCGATGCGGATGCGCGGGTAGCGCAGCAGGAAACCCGCGATCAGCGGCGCCACCACGTGCGAGGCGAGCACCGGCGGTGCCAGCACCCGCAGCGTGCCCGAGAGTTCCTGGGTGCGGGCGCTGACCAGGGCATCCGCGTCGTCCACATCCTGCAGGATGGCGCGCACCCGCGCCAGATAGGCCTCACCCGCCTCCGTCAGCGACTGGCGGCGCGTGGTCCGGTGCAGCAGGCGCGTGCCCAGATGGGCCTCCAGATCGGCCACCAGGCGGGTGACTACCGCGGGCGAGAGGTCCAGCGCGCGCGCGGCGGCGGCAAAGCCGCCTTCGTCCACCACGCGCAGAAACACGCGCATCGAGTTCAGCCGGTCCATGGGTGCAGGTGAGGTCGTTTCAAGGGTTTTATTGTTTCTGTATCAGCAACAGATCATTGGATTTTTAATGATTTATCTGTTGATTCCGAAATTTTACAGTCCTTCCATCGCAGCGAAACGGCTTTCGATACACAGCGAAACGAAGCCATACCGCCGTGAAAACACCGCCGACGGGGTGCCCGGCACCATCGGTCCTGTCTTCCAACCCTCCTTGAAAGGAACTGTCATGAAATCCACCGTTTTCACCTCTGTTGCCCTGGCCATCGCCACCCTGAGCGCCGGTCACGCCCTGGCCGCCGAGCCCGCTGCCATGGACAAAACCCGCGCCCAGGTGCAAGCCGAGTTGCGCGATGCCCGCCTCAGCGGCGACCTGCTGGCCGACGGCGAGTCGGGCCGGACGCTGCGCGAGGTCCACCCGGGCGCCTACCCGACCGTCCAGGCCAGCGCCTTGTCGCGCGACGCGGTGCGCGCCGACCTGGAGCAGGCGCGCCGCAGCGGTGCCCTGGTGGCCAACAGCGAGTCGGGCCAGACCCTTGCCGAACTGGCGCCCCACCGCTACCCGGCTGCGGCCGCGGCGCTGGC
>DAIOEI010000229.1:0-4442 GCA_036746335.1 Hydrogenophaga sp.
GGTGCTGACAGCGACAACACCGCCAGCCGCAGCCTGGGCTGGGTGGCGGATCTGCAGGCGGTGCCTGGTCGGTAACATGGGGCGCATGCCGCCCGAACCCCCTTCCGTCCGACCGCCCCCGACCGAGCCAAACGGCGGCGAGGTCTTCGCCCGCCCGAGCGGCCATGAAGCCGACCCGGACCGCAGCGCCTGGGCGGTGTTCCGCATCTTCCTGCGCCTGGGCCTGACCGCCTTTGGCGGCCCGGTGGCCCACCTGGGGTTTTTCCGCACCGAATTCGTGGAGCGCCGCCGCTGGCTCAGCGAGGCCGCCTATGCCGACCTGGTTGCCCTGTGCCAGTTCCTGCCCGGCCCGGCCAGCAGCCAGGTGGGCCTCGCGCTGGGCCTGGGCCGCGCGGGTTACGCAGGCGCCTTCGCCGCCTGGGCCGGTTTCACGCTGCCCTCGGCGCTGGCGCTCATGGCCCTGGCCCTGGGCATCACCCAGGCAACGGGCGCGCTGCAAGGCGCTGCCGCCTGGGCGGGCCTGCTGCAAGGCCTGAAGGTGGCAGCGGTGGCCGTGGTGGCGCAGGCCGTCTGGGGCATGGCCCGCAGCCTGTGCCCCGATGCTGCCCGGCGCGCGCTGGCGCTGGCCACCGCCGCCCTGCTCCTGGTCTGGCCTGGCGCGATCACCCAGCTGCTGGCCCTGGGCATTGCCGCTGCGCTGGGCCTGCGCTGGCTGCAACCGCCCGACGGCACCCACCCTGAGCCCATGGCCTGGCCCGTCAGCCGCCGCGCGGGCGCCGCCTGGCTGGGGCTGTTTGTGTTGCTGCTGCTGGGCCTGCCATTGCTGCTGCAAGCCCTGCCGTCGCAGGGGCTGGCCCTGGTAGACGCCTTCTACCGCGCGGGTGCGCTGGTGTTTGGTGGCGGCCATGTGGTGCTGCCGCTGTTGCAAAGCAGCGTGGTGCCCAACGGCTGGGTCGGCGCAGACGCTTTTGTGGCCGGCTACGGCGCAGCGCAAGCTGTGCCCGGGCCGCTGTTCAGTTTTGCCGCCTTTCTGGGCGCCAGCCTGCCCGACGCGCCCACCGGCTGGGCCGGTGGCCTGCTGGCGCTGGTGGCCATTTTTGCGCCCGGCTTTTTGCTGGTGGTGGGGGCCCTGCCCTTCTGGGAGCAACTGCGGGGGCAGGTGCGGGTGCGCGCCGCGCTGATGGGCGTGAACGCGGCCGTGGTCGGCCTGCTGCTGGCCGCGCTGTGGAACCCGGTGATCACCAGCGGCATCCGCCACCCGGGCCATGCGCTGCTGGCCGGCCTGGCGTGGCTCGCGCTGGTGCGCTGGAAGTGGCCGCCCTGGGCCGTGGTCGCGGGGTGCGCGCTGGTGGGTGGCATGGGATTTGGTGACGGATTCTTGGGTGGGCTGCTGGCCGCAGGCCTGGCCCCTGCGGGAGCCTGAAGCCATGCAACCGCAGACCGCCGCCTGGCTGGCCGACGCACTGCTCGCGCTGCATGTGGGCGTCGTGCTGTTCGTCGTGGGGCTGTTGCCGCTGGTGCTGGTGGGCGGGCTGCGCGGCTGGCGCTGGGTGCGCCACCGGGGCCTGCGCCTGGCGCACCTGGGCCTGATGCTGTTCATTGCCGCCCAGGCCTGGCTGGGGCAGCTGTGCCCGCTGACGGTGTGGGAACAGGACCTGCGCCGCGCTGCCGGCCAGGGCGCTTACACCGAGAGTTTCATCGAACACTGGCTTGCCCGGCTGCTGTACTGGGACCTGCCGTGGTGGGTGTTTGTGGCGCTGTACACCGGCTTTGCCGCGCTGGTGGCGGCGGCTTGGTGGTGGGTGCGGCCCGAAGCGCGCCAACACGGCCCCCGCTGACCCAGGCCCGTTTCACACACGCGCGCCCAAACCCTGCGCCAGCGCATCAAACACCACCCGGATCCGCCGCGCGGTGTGCAGTTCGCGGTGCGTCACCAGCCAGATCGGAAAACGCACCGGCGGCACCTCGTCCAGCACCTGCACCACGCCCGGCGTGTCCCGCGCAATCTCGTCCATCATGACGCCGATGCCCATGCCCTGGCGCACCAGCGCCCAGTGGGCCACCGAGTGTTCGGCGTAGCAGCTGAAGTTGGCCTCTGAAAGCGGCAGGCCATGCTGGCGCAGGTAGGCCAGAAACTGGCCCGTGCGGTCGGCGCCCACAAAAGGCAGCGGCCGCGCGTCTTCGGCGGTGAGCGGGTGGCCGTGCACCTCGACCCAGTCTTGCGACGCAAAAAAACTGGCCGAAGCCTCGCGGATCAGGCGGGCGATCAGCTCCGGCTGCTCCGGCTTCACATGGCGGATGGCGATGTCGGCCTCGCGGCGCAGCAGGTCGCTCAGTGCGTTCGACGCAATCACCTCAACGGCAATGCCCGGCTCCTGCGCATGCAAGCGCTGCACCAGCGGCGGCAGCAGGTACGTGGCCACCGCGTCGCTGGCCGACACCGACACCACGCCGCCCACCGCCTGCGAGCGGCCGCTGGCCGCCAGGCCCAGGGCCTCTGCGGCAGCGCCCATGGCGCGCGCGTGTTCCAGCAGGTCCAGCCCGGTCGGCGTGAGCGCCATGGCCTTGCCCACCCGCTCGAACAGCGTCACGCCCATGCGCCGCTCGATGGCGGCCACCTGACGGCTCAGGGTCGGCTGGGTCAACCCCAGTTTGCGGGCGGCCGCCGACAGCGAGCCGGTTTCGGCGGTCTCCAGAAAGGCCTTGAGTTGGTTCCAGTCGAGTTGATCCATGCGCCAATGTATATGTTCTGTGCAAAAGATCGCCATTCCCAGCGGTGATTTGCATGGATAGCATTCAGCGCTTGCCCACAGCCCACCCTGGTGCCACCCCATGCCTTCGCCGACGACCGCCCCGCCGAACCCAACCCGAACCCCAGCCGAAGCGGGCGCTGCCGCCGCACGCCAGACCCGCTTCTGGGACCGCATCGCGCGCCAGTACGCGGCCGACCCCATCAGCGACCAGGCCGGCTACGAGGCCACGCTGCAAAGGGTGCAGACCTTCCTGGCACCCGAACAGGACGTGCTGGAACTCGGCTGCGGCACCGGCAGCACCGCGTTGCGCCTGGCGCCGCGGGTTCGCCGCCTGCTCGCCACCGACCTGTCTGCCCGCATGATCGAGATCGCCCAGGAAAAGCTCGCCGCCCAGCCGCTGCCCAACCTGAGTTTTGCCGTGGCCGACGCCGATGCGCCCGCCCGCCAGCCAGGGGCGCATGACGTGGTGCTTGCCTTCAACCTGCTGCACCTCGTGACCGACCTGGACCACGCGCTGGCGCAAGTGGTGCAGCGCCTGCGGCCGGGCGGTTTGCTGGTCTCCAAAACACCCTGCATCGGCGAAATGAACCCGCTGGTGCCCTGGTTGCTGCTGCCGCTCATGCGCGCCGTGGGCAAGGCGCCGCCGGTGTTGAACCTCACCGGGGCCGATCTGCAAGCCGCCATCGCCCGACAGGGCCTGGAAACCGTCACCGTGGAGCGCCACGGCACCCGGGGCAAAGACATCCGCGTCTTCATCGTGGCCCGCAAGCCGGCCTGAACGGCCCGGTGCCCAGGGCCATTTCGCCCTCCCCGACCGCAGCGAAGAAACCGGCGGCCGCATCAACTACAAAGTGAACACCCGCGACGGCGCAGCCCAAGCGCCAGCCCTTCGCGACCCGGTTGCGCCGGATCTCGTCTGGCGCGCCAGCGTGCGGGCGCCGACAATGAGTGGATGGCAAGGCTGATCGATCACGCACGCAAGGTCTGCACCGCGCTGGTGGGTGCGGCTGCAGCGATGGTCGCGATGGCCAACCCGCCCGCGCCTGCGGCGGCGTCGCCCGCGCAGACGGAGGTGCACGCCTTCGACGGCCACCGTATGACGCTGGACGTGTACCCCGCCGTTGGCCCGCTGCGCGGCGCCGCCATCCTCTCGCACGGCTTCACGCGCAGCCGGCGCACCTTGGCGGGCCATGCACAGGCGCTGGCCGATGCCGGTGTGCTGGTGCTGACGCCAGACCTGCCCTGTACCTTCGACTTCCGCTGCAACGCCCGGGCCCTTGCTGCCATGGTGGGCTCGCTGCGTGCAGGCGGGACTTTCGGCGCCCCGGTGGAAGGGGTCATGCTTGTGGGCTTCTCCGCTGGCGGGCTGTCCAGTTTGCTGGCGGCAGACACCCCAGGCGTGGTCGGCTACGTGGGCCTGGACCCGTTCGACCGCTCGATGCCTGATGAAACTGAGCGGCTGGGCCTGGCGGCGGCCGGTCGGCTTCAGACCGAGGCGCTGCTGCTGCGCGCGCCACCATCCAGCTGCAACGCAGAAGCCGTGGCCGCCTCCTGGGCAACCGCGCTGCCTGCGCTGTGGCGAGACGAACTCATCACAGGCGCTTCGCACTGCGACTTCGAGTCGCCCACCGACTGGCTGTGCCGCCTGGCCTGCGGCGGCACCGACCCGGCGCGCCAGGAGCGGGTGCG
>DAIOEI010000230.1:0-4429 GCA_036746335.1 Hydrogenophaga sp.
TCATCGGCAAGTTTTTCCACGAGTTCGGCATCACCATGGTGGCGGCGGTGCTGATATCGATGTTTGTCAGCTTCACGCTGGACCCGATGTTGTCATCCGTCTGGCACGACCCCGCAGTCGAAAAGCATGGTCGGCATGGCGCTCCCATGAGCCTGTACGACAAGACCATCGGCCGCGTGACGGGCTGGTTTGACAGGGTGCAAGACGACCTGGCAGACGCCTACCAGAGTGCGCTGCGCTGGTCGCTGCGACACAAGCCGACCACCATGGCCCTGGCGCTGACGGTGTTTGGCGGCAGCATCGCCATGTTGCCCCTGCTGGGCACCGAGTTTGTGCCCAAAGCGGATTTCTCAGAGACCCAAGTGAGCTTTCATACACAGGTAGGCTCCTCGCTGGAGGCTACGGAAGCCAAGGCGCGGCAGGTCGAGGGCATCCTGCGCGAGTTCCCCGAAGTCAAGTACACGCTCTCGACCATCAACACCGGTAACGCCCAGGGCAAGATGTACGCCAACGTGTATGTGCGTCTGGTAGACCGCAAGGACCGCAACGTGAACGCCGACGCCATGGCCGCCAAACTGCGCGAACGGTTGCGCAGCGTACCGGGTATCACCGTCACCCTTGCTGGCCTGCTGGACCCGGTGGGCGGCAACAAGCAGGTGGAGTTTTCCCTGCAGGGTGATGACCTCAACGAACTGGCGCGCCTGAACGCGCTGGTGCTGGATAAGATCCGCGGCATTCCAGGCCTGGTGGATCTGGACTCGTCCCTCAAGCCCGACAAACCGACGGTGGATGTGGCGCTGCGGCGTGACATCGCATCTGACGCCGGTCTGAACGCGGCTGCCGTGGCCAGCAGCCTGCGCACCCTGGTGGCAGGGCAGACGGTGGGCAACTGGCGTGCGGTGGACGGCGAGAGCTACGACGTGAACGTGCGCCTGGCACCCGAGCAGCGCGAACGCACTGCCGACCTCGCCGCCCTGCCCTTTGTGGTGGGCAGCAACCCCGATGGCAGCGCCCGTGTGGTGCGGCTGGGCCAGGTGGCGCAGGTGGTGGAAGGCACCGGTCCGAACCAGATCAACCGCCGCAACCTCAACCGCGAGGTGGCCATCACCGCCAACGTATTTGGCCGCTCGGCGGGTGAAGTGTCTTCCGAGATCAAACAGGTTCTGGACACCATCACCCTGCCGCCAGGCTACCGCGCGGAGTTTGGTGGCTCCACCAAGAACATGCAGGAATCTTTTGGCTATGCCGTCTCTGCCCTGGCCATGGCCATCATCTTCATCTACATGATCCTGGCCAGCCAGTTTCAGAGCTTCCTGCAACCGCTGGCGCTCATGACCTCGCTGCCGCTCACGCTGATTGGTGTGGTGCTGGCGCTGCTGATGTTTGGCTCCACCATGAGCATGTTTTCTGTGATCGGCATCGTGCTGCTGATGGGCTTGGCCACCAAGAATGCGATTTTGCTGGTGGACTTTGCCATTCGCGCGCGCAAAGGCATTGACGGCAGTGAGCCCCTGGACCGCGAAACCGCCTTGCTGCTCGCGGCCAAAGTGCGGCTGCGCCCCATCCTGATGACCACACTGGCCATGGTATTTGGCATGGTGCCACTGGCCTTTGCGCTCACCGAAGGCTCCGAGCAGCGCGCCCCGATGGGTCAGGCGGTCATTGGAGGCGTGATCACCTCTTCGATCCTGACGCTGGTGGTGGTGCCCGTGGTGTATTGCTACATGGACGATCTGGCCAACTGGCTCATGCGCCATTTCGGACCCCGGCGTCATGCGGAACAAACCCCTGCTCGCTAAAATGAGACAGCATCGGCTAATATACCCACCGGAGTATTTAAAATGACTTCCATGACCACCCTGAGCCTCGACAAGGCCCGCTTCAACATGATCGAGCAGCAGGTCCGCCCGTGGGAAGTGCTGGACGCGCGGGTGCTCTCATTGCTTGAGCGGCTGCCCAGAGACCAGTTTGTGGCTTCGGCACACCAGGCGCTGGCCTATGTCGACCTCGAGTTGCCCATAGGCACCGAGGCCGATCAAGTGATGTTGGCGCCACGGGTGCAAGCCCGTCTGGTGCAAGACCTGGCCGTGCAACCGACCGACAAGGTGCTGGAAATCGGCACAGGCAGCGGCTACACCACAGCCCTTCTGGCCGGCCTGGCGCAGCGCGTGGTGTCGCTGGAAATCCATGAGGACATCGCTCGCACCGCCCGCGAACGGCTGCAGGCATCGGGCATCACCAATACCGATGTGCGCGTGGCAGACGCCTGTGCCCAAGGGTTTGCTGCGTGCGCCACCGAAGGCCCCTGGGATGTCATCTTGCTGGGCGGCTCGGTGGCCGAGGTGCCGCAAGCGCTGCTGGACTTGCTGGCGCCCGGTGGGCGTCTGGGAGCTGTTGTCGGCCACGAGCCGATGATGCGCGCCACCTTTATCACCCGAGAGGGAGAAGCCGGCTTTCGCAGCGCCCAACCCTGGGACACTGTCGCACCCCGTCTGCGGAATTTCCCGGAAGCCTCACGCTTTCGCTTCTGACCATGTTATCCATCCGACCCTCCCAATTCGACGCCTGGTTGCAACAGGTAAAGACCGAACTGCCCGGGGTTCAACCCGTTCTGCTGGACGTGCGTGAACCCTGGGAATGCCAGACCGCCAGCGTCGCCGCTGACGAGAGCTTTCAGTTGCTGCAGATGCCCATGCGCTCCGTGCCCGCGCGCTATCCGGAGCTGGACCGCCACCAGCCCATTGCCTGCCTCTGCCACCACGGCGCCCGCAGCGCACAAGTGGTCCACTTTCTGATGCAGCAAGGCTTTGACCAGGTGGTCAATGTGCATGGAGGCATCCACGCCTGGTCACAAGAACGTGATCAGACGATTCCGGTTTACTGATTTTTGAACGCTGCTGCCCGACGCTTTTTTGGCTGCTGGCAACAACCCCCAAGGAAACTTCATGATCGCCCACTTCATCCCTACCCAGCCTTCTTCGAGGGGCGCTGGCCTGCGTCCGCTGGCGCTGGCTTGCTTCTTGGCAGGGGGTGCAGCCGGTGGTGCACAGGCCCAGAGCCTGGTGGAACTCTATGAAGCCGCGCGCAGCTACGACAGCAGCCTGCTGGCCGCGCGCACGCAATACGAAGCGAACCTTGCCCGGGCCGAACAGGCCAAGGCGGGCCTGCGCCCACAAGCCGGGTTGTCTGCGGGCGCCAATTGGTCCACTGTAGACAACAGCGCAGCATCCGGCAGCAACAGCGTGAATACCCAGAACCTGGCGCTGTCGGCCAGCCAGCCTCTTTACCGGCCCGCCAACCGCGCCAGTCACGAGCAAGGGCAGCGCTCCATTGAGATCGCCCAGGCGCAACTTGAAGCGGCCGAGCAAGACCTGATCGTGCGCACGGCGCAGGCCTACTTCGATGTGATCGCCGCGCAAGACACCTTGAACTCGGTGCAAGCGCAAAAGAAGGCTGTGGCCGAGCAACTGGCAGCGGCCAAACGCAACTTCGAGGTGGGCACCTCCACGGTGACCGACTCCCGCGAGGCACAAGCCCGCTTTGATCTGGTGCAGGCGCAGGAAATCGCGGCCGACAACGACCTTCGGGTCAAAAAGCTGGCACTGGACCAGCTCGTGGGAAAAAACGGTACACAACCTCTGCCGCTGGCGCCTTCGGTGACTTTGCAGCCGGTGGCGCCCGCCGATGCCCAAGCCTGGGTACAGCGCGCCGAGCAGGGGCACCCAATGGTGCGCCAGGCGATCAAGGCGGTGGAGATTGCCGAGTTGGAGGTGAGCAAGGCCGAAGCGGGTCACAAGCCGACACTGGACCTGGTAGGTCAATACCAGATCGCCCGGGCGCCCAACAACAGCATGCCAACAGCCGGCAACTTCCGAACCAATACAGCCAGCGTGGGCCTGCAGTTCAACTTGCCCTTGTATGCGGGCCATGCGATTGAAAACCGCGTCAGGGAAACGCTGGCGTTGCTCGAAAAGGCCCGCGCCGATCAGCAAACTGCCGCTCGCAGCATCGCTCAGGCGACCCGCAGCGCCTACTTTGGGGTGTTGTCCGGCCTCGGCCAGGTCAAAGCGCTGGAGGCGGCCGAAGCCTCCAGCCAAAGCGCGCTGGATGCCAATAAGCTGGGCTACCAGGTGGGTGTGCGCATCAACATCGACGTGCTCAACGCACAAAGCCAGCTCTTCCAGACCCAGCGCGATCTGGCGCAGGCGCGTTACAACGTGTTGCTGGGCCAACTGCGGCTCAAGCAGGCCAGCGGCGTCTTGACAGCCGAAGACCTCAAACCGGTTGACGCCCTGTTGGCCAAGTAACGCCTCCGCGCTGGGATAAACTGCCGGATTGCTGCGGCGGGCATGTCGTTCGGGTGCAGGCGAGAGACAAAGGTGATTCATGCAAGCGGTCAATGTGCTGTGCATCAAGTGGGGCAAAAAAT
>DAIOEI010000231.1:0-4402 GCA_036746335.1 Hydrogenophaga sp.
CGCCCAGCCCGCGCCGTCAAAGGTCAGCGGCACCAGGCCGGGGCGCGGTTCGACGGTGCGCAGGCCGAACTGTTTGGCCACCCGGAAACCGAAGTCGGTCGCGCCAATGGCCGGGATGGACAGGCCACCGGTGGCGATGACCACCTTGCGCGCCTGTACCGGGCCCCGGTCAGTGTCGAGTTCGTAGCCGTCATCGTTGGTCAGCCGCAGCGCCTTCACGCCACAGGGCTGCCAGCGCGTGACACCGCCCGCCGCGCATTCGGCCAGCAGCATGTCGATCAGGTCGCCGGCCGAGCGGTCGCAAAACAGCTGGCCCTTGTGCTTCTCGTGAAAGGGAATGCCCTGCTTCTGCAGCAGCGCGATGAAGTCGGCCGGGGTGTAGCGCGAGAGCGCCGAGCGGCAGAAGTTGGGGTTTTCGCCGACAAAGTGTTTGTGCGGCTGGCGCACGTCGATGTCGCGGTTGGTGAAGTTGGCGCGCCCGCCACCCGAGATTCGGATCTTCTCCGCCACCTTCTCGCTGTGGTCCAGCAGCAGCACCTTCAGGCCGCGTTGACCCGCCACACCCGCACAGAACAGGCCGGCCGCACCCGCGCCGACCACCACCACGTCAAAGCGCTGCACCGGCTCAGCCCTTCCAGACAAAGGGAAACTTGAACTGTTTCCAGAAGCCGTTGGGCACATAGTCGCCCAGCACGCCGTAGCGCTCGGGCCATTCGCGGTCGCTCTTCACGGCGGTGCCGAACAGGTGATCGATGAACGCGAAGTGCGCGGCGTAGTTCTTGTCCAGCGCTTCCTGGTCCTGGCTGTGGTGCCAGTGGTGGAAGTTGGGCGTGACGATCACATGGCGCAGCGGGCCCAGCCGCACGCTCACGTTGGCGTGGTTGAACACCGCCTGGAAGCCGACCACGATGATGTAGGCGTCGATCACGTCCTTGGAGAAACCCATCATGTAGACGGGGACCAGCACCAGCGTGCGGGTGATCAGGATTTCAATGACGTGCTGGCGCGAACCGGCCAGCCAGTCCATGTGCTTGGCGCTGTGGTGCACGGCGTGCAGGCGCCAGAGCAGCGGCACCTCGTGGTAGGCGCGATGGGTCCAATACTGCACCAGATCGGCCGCCAGGATGATCAGTGGCAGCGCCGCCCAGAACGGCAGCGCGCCGACCCAGCCACGCACGCCGTCGACCGCGGCCCAGCCGAACAGCTTGTGCACCAGCAGGTTGGTGGCGAGCAGCATGAAGCCGATCAGCATGTGGTTGACGATGAAGTGGTGCAGGTCGGTCTGCCACTCGGGACGGAACACCGGCTGGTCCCGGCGCAAGGCGAACAGCTTCTCGATGAAGATGAAGATAAGCGCCGAGCCGAGCAGGTCGAGGATGAACCAGTCCAGGCCGATGTAGGGCGTGTGGTCAGGAAAATTGGGGTCGACCTCGACCTTGTGGCCGCCCAGCAGGGTTGAAAGCACAACCAGACCAAAGGCGAACGATGCCAGCCAGGGGGAGCGCTGGAACAGGATGTTCACCAGACTGATCCCGCCCGCGATCACCAGGGCCACAAACAGCAACTGGCGGATGAGCGCCACGTCGTAGCTCTTGCGCAGCTCGGGCGTTGTCAGGTACTCAGGGAAATGAAAGGCCAGCACACCCAGGAAACACAGAAATGCGAGGGTCAGGGCGATGACGCCGGTCACCAGGCCGCGCCCGGGTTGGAGTTCGCCGTGGCCTTCGGCCAGTTCGTTGAGTTTGTCGAGCACGTGAGACCTCCGCTGGCCGCCGAGGGCGGACCCTTCTGTGGATGTGCGGGGGAGTGTAGCGGTCGGCGCCCTGCGCTCAGGCGGTGCGCCGGACGTCGGTGCGCTCGGACTGGCCCAGCGAAGCGACGCCGCGCACCACGTCGCCCACAACGATTACCGACGGGCTGCCCAGCCCTTCACTGGCCAGCGTGGCGGTGAGTGCGCCCAGGGTGCTCAGGGCGTGGCGCTGCTGTGGCAGGCTGGCGTGCTGCACGATGGCCAGCGGTGTGCTGGCGGGCAGGCCGGTCAACAGGTCGGCCTGGATCTGTGTGGCGCTGGAAACGCCCATGTAGATGACGAGGGTGAGCTTGGCGTCGCGGGCGGTGGAGGCCAGTGCTTTCCAGTCGGTGCCCGAATCGCCGGGTTTGGCGTGGCCGGTGATGAAGACGACGCCGTGTGCGTGGTCGCGGTGGGTGAGCGGTGCGCCCAGCGAGGTGAGCCCGGCCAGTCCGGCGGTGATGCCGTTGAGCACCTGCACCTCAACGCCTTGCGCGCGCAGGTGTTCGACTTCTTCACCGCCGCGGCCGAAGATGAACGGGTCGCCGCCCTTGAGGCGTACCACCACCTCGCCCTCGCGCGCGGCCATGACCATGAGTTTTTCGATGAAGGCCTGCGGCGTGCTCTTGCAGCCGCCGCGTTTGCCGACGTGCACGATGCGCGCGGTGGGCGATGCATGCGCCAGCACGCCGTCGCTCACCAGGTCGTCCACCAGCAGCACGGTGGCCGCGGCGATGGCGCGGGCCGCCTTGATGGTCAGCAGCTCCGGGTCGCCGGGGCCGGCGCCCACCAGGGTGACGGTGCCGGGGTGGAACGGGCTCCCGGATGGGATGACGGTGGCGGGCAAGTTCATGGTGTGCTGACCGCTGCTGCGCGGTTTGTCTCTGTGTTGGCGGGGCAAGAGACCTCTTGCAGGATGTGTGCCACTTGCTGTGCGATTGGTGCGGGCACAGCCAAGCGGCCGTCCAGCACGTCGCGGATGTAGGCGGCGGTGGCGTCGGCCGAGATGTCTTTGGGCAGATCGGGAAGGGCTGCGAGCGAGCCCGCCTGCGCGGGCTCCAGCAGCACCCGCTGGCCATCGCGGAAGGCGTCCATCTGCGGCGTGCGGCGCGCATCGGCCACCGGTTCGCCTTCGGTGCCGCGCAGCAGCAGGGCGTGCGCACCGACCAGGGCAAAGGTGTCGGCCATCGACACCGCGTACTCGGGGTGGGTGTAGCTGCCCACGATGAGCGCGCGGCCCGCGCAGGGGTTCATGAGCTTGACCAGGCTGTGCGCCGGGTTGCGCAGGCCGACCGTGCGGCGCACATCGAGCAGGCGCTTGAGGCCGGGGAGCAATGCCTCGGTGGCGATGAAAGCGCAGTCACCGGCTTGCAGTGCTTTCACCGGTGATTGGGTGGGGTGGCCCAATGCCGCAAACACCGCTTCACTGGTGATACGTTTGTCTTCTGTGGCGGTGCCGTGCACCAGCACCGCCGCGCCTTCGCGCGCCAGCAGCAGGGCCAGCAAAGGCGTGAGTACCGGCAGCTTGCGCGCGCCGTTGTAGCTGGGCAGCACGACGGTCGTGAGGCCGTTGTCTGGCAGGCGCTGCAGGCGCGTGTGGGTGGCATCGAGGAAGCCCGCCATTTCTTCCGGCGTTTCGCCTTTGATGCGCATGGCCAGGCAGAAGCCGCCCACCTCCAGGTCGGTCACGGTGCCGTCGAGCACCTGACCAAACAGGTCGGTGGCTTGCGCGCGGCTGAGCGATCGGGCGCCGTCCTTGCCGCGCCCGATTTCCTTGATGTACTGACCGATACCCATGGTGCGCAATTGTCGGGTTGTTCTGATGACTTCGGGTTATATGAAAACTTCAGAACAGGGCCACCAGGGCGGAGGGCACGGCTTTCACGAGCCGCCGCAGCTCCGGGATGCACGAACCACAGTTGGTGCCGCATTTGAGTGCGCCTTGCAACTCGGCCAGGCGTTGATCGTCCTGACCGCCGCAGCGCGGCAGCTCGGCGCGGATGGCCTCTTCGCTGACGTTGAAGCAGGTGCAAACCTGGGGGCTCTTGGGCGCCATCGCCACCGGGGCCACCGCGCCCGGCATCAGCAGCCGGCGGCCATAGCTGCCTGCGGGCAGTTCGTCTTGTAGCAGGGTCTTGATCCAGCCTTCAGCGCTGGCGTCCCCGGCCAGCAGGAAGGCGTCCAGGGTGATGGCGTTCGGGTCGCCGCCTTGGCTGCGCACCAAGCGGGCCGTGCGGCGTTGCTGGCGGCGCTTGTCTTCGTAGCGCAGCGCATCGGTCGCGTTCAGGCCCAGCAGGGCTTCGATGCGGGCCAACACCTTTGGCGGCGGCGCTTCTGGCGACGCGGCACGGAACAGCACGCCGGTGCGTTCGCGTCCAAACGGCACGCATGAAGCGAAATCGAACAAGGGCATGCAACGGCGCAAATCGGTCAAAGCCGTCAAGGCCGCGTCTTCGGGCAGCCAGGCCACGCCCAGCAAGGTCCAGGGCAGCTCGGCCTTGAGGATCTTCACCGCTGCATGCTTGAGTTCGGGCTGCTTGGAGGTGGGGCAGTAAGCCGAGGTGGTGATCGCGTTCACGCCCGCCAGCGGCTCGCCCTGGCTGCTGCGGCCAC
>DAIOEI010000232.1:0-4396 GCA_036746335.1 Hydrogenophaga sp.
TCCTTCTCCACATCACCGTCTTCGCCAATCAGGGTGCGCGCCACGCGCCCGTCTTGTGTGAAGACCAGCAGGCCGGTGGAGTCGATGTCCAGCCGCCCGGCGGGCGCCAGGCCGCGCGTGTGCGCCGCTTCGAAGCGGCGGCCGCTGCGGTCATCGCGCCAGTGGCTCTGGGGTTTGATGAGCACGGCGGCGCTTTCGTGCCCGTCTTCCGGCAGACCGCTGACCCAGCCCACCGGCTTGTGCAGCAGGATGGTGACCTGCCCGGCCTGCTGGTGGCGCGCCTGCGGCAGCACTTCCACCTGCGCATCGGGCGGCACCGGCTGACCCATGACGGCTGGCTCACCATTGACGAGTACCCAGCCGCGCGCGATCCATTCGTCCGCCTCGCGGCGCGAGCACAGGCCCAGGTCGGCCATGCGTTTGTTCAGCCGGATCTCGCCACGGGTGTTGCCCACCCGGGCCAGATCGGGCCGGGCATCGTGCGGGGCGCGGGGCGGGCGCGGCGCTCCGGCTGACAGGCGGGCGCCCGGGTCGCGCGGTGTGTCACGCGACGCGTCGGCGCGCGGTCGCTGAGGGGCGGCACCGATGCGGTCGGCGCTCCTGGCGGGCGGTCCGGTGCGGCGATCTTGCGGAGCGCCGCGCCCGGCATCGGGCGAAGCGCGGCGATCGGCGCCAGACGGGTTCTGCGCCGCCCAGGCGGCTTCTCGCGCAGCGCGCTCGGCCTGCACTTCTGACAGCGGTCGCGCCCGCGCCGGCCCGCGAGGGCGCACCGGCGCGCGGGGCGCAGCGGGTTTGCCGGTGGTGGGTGGGGCCCCGAGTTTCAGGGTCTTTTTGGTGGAATCGGTCATGCGCGGATCATCCCATGCCGGGTCTACAACTCGCCGGTGCGCAGCGCCTGCAGGTCCAGCACGCGCAGGCCGCCGTATTCGACGCGAATCCAGCCCTTGTCGGCCAGCGAGTTCAGGGCTTCGTTGACCCGCTGACGCGACAAGCCCACCAGGTAGGCCAGCTCCTGCTGGGTGATGCGCAGCACCCCGCCCACATTGGGTGAGAGCAGGGGGTGGAACAGCGCGGCCAGGTTGCGCGCCACACGCAGGTCCGGGCTGGCGATGCGGTCAATTTCCCGGGCGGCAATGAACTGCCCCAGGCGCTCGTTGAGCTGGTTCATGACGAAGCGGTTAAACCCGATGGAATGGTCCAACAACCAGTGAAAAGTCTCGACCGGCAGACCTGCCACGCGGCTCTTGCGCAGGGCCTGGATGTTGTAGCGGTAGTGCTCGCGCTTGAGCAAGGTGCCTTCGCCGAACCAGCCCCCGGGGGCCACGCCGGTGAAGGTGATGACAGGCCCGTGCGACTCGTCGTTGCTCATCTTGAGCAGGCCGTCCACCAACCCAAACCAGTACGTCACAGGACGCCCGAACCGGCAGATGTACTCCCCGGAACGCACCTCACTGACGACCAGCGACTCCTGCGCCCGGTAGCGCTCGCCATCGCTGAGCGC
The DNA here is from genome assembly GCA_036746335.1 of Hydrogenophaga sp. Taxonomy (GTDB): domain Bacteria; phylum Pseudomonadota; class Gammaproteobacteria; order Burkholderiales; family Burkholderiaceae_C; genus Hydrogenophaga. The sequence goes on from DAIOEI010000232.1 coordinate 1,502, forward strand.
TTGCAGCCAGGGAACTTGCTGCAACTCGTGTTCGGAAGGCGCGCGGGCCAACGCGCGCAGCGCTGAGCCAGAGCGGACATGGGCCGTATGGGACATGGGCAAGCGGGGGCTTTTTCAGAGGTTTGGCACGCCCTGGGTCTAGGGAAAGTCCTAGGAGGGGAGACCCCCAAATTGTCGTCCAACTGACAACATGACGTCAAACACAGACGTAGTATCACGCCCAGAATGAAACCCAAAGCGGGTGGGTCGAAGCGTCCAGCTTCGACCCACCCGCATCCGGAGACCTCAATGCAGACCACTTTTCCCCGGCTTTTGCTGGAACACGCGCAACGCCGTCCTGCGGCGCCCGCCATGCGCGAAAAGGAATACGGTATCTGGCAGACCACCACCTGGGCTGCCATGGCGCAACTGGTGGAGGCCATCGCTTGCGGCCTGCACCAGGCGGGCTTGCAGCGTGGCGAGCACATGGTGGTGATCGGTGCCAACCGGCCCCGCCTGTACGCCACCATGCTGGCGGCGCAATCGCTGGGCGCCATCCCCGTGCCGCTCTACCAGGATGCGGTGGGTGCGGAATGCGTGTTCCCCATCAACAACGCCGAGGTGCGCTTTGCGGTGGTGGAAGACCAGGAGCAGGTCGACAAGATGCTGGAAATCCAGCCGCAATGCCCGCAACTCCAGCACATCTTCTACGACGATCCGCGTGGCTTGCGCAATTACGACCAGCCCGGTCTGGGTGCGCTGGAGGAGCTGGTCAGCGGCGGTCAGGCCTTTGCCAAAATCCATCCGCAACTGTTCCGCGAGCAGGTGGAAATGGCCCAGCCCAACGACGTGGCCGCGATGTTCTTCACCTCTGGCACCACCGGTAACCCCAAGGGTGTGGTGCACACGCACAACACGCTGATCGACCGCGCTTCCGTCGGTGCCCGGTTCGACAAACTGACCGAGAACGACGAGGTGCTGGCCTACCTGCCGCCGGCCTGGATCGGCCAGAACATCTTTTCCTACGCCCAGTGGCTGGTCGCCGGTTATGTGGTGAACTGCCCGGAGTCGGGCGCCACGGTCACGATCGATCTCAAGGAAGTCGGACCGACCTACTACTTCGCACCGCCGCGCGTGTTTGAAGGCCTGCTCACCACGGTGATGATCCGCATGGAAGACGCGGGCACCCTCAAGCGCAAAATGTTCCACGCCTTCATGGATGTGGCGCGCCGCGTCGGACCCACCAAGATGGACGGCAAGTCGGTCGGCTTCATGGACAACCTGAAGTACGCGCTGGGCAACCTGTTTGTCTACGGCCCGCTGCGAAACAGCCTGGGCCTGAGCCGGGTGCGCGTGGCCTACACCGCGGGCGAGGCCATCGGCCCCGACCTGTTCAGCTTCTACCGCAGCATCGGCATCAACCTCAAGCAGCTCTACGGCTCCACCGAGACCGCCGTGTTCGTCTGTCTGCAGCCCGACCACGAAGCGCGTGCCGACACCGTGGGTGTGCCCTGCGAAGGCGTGGAGATCAAGCTCAGCGAGACCGGCGAAATTTTGGTGAAGTCGCCCGGCCTGCTCAAGGAGTACTACAAGAACCCGGCCGCCACGGCCGAGGTGCTGACGGCCGACGGCTGGTACCACACCAGCGACGCGGGTTTCATCGACGCCTCGGGTCACCTCAAGATCATCGACCGCGTGAAAGACGTGGGCCGCATCAAGGGCGGCGCCAACGACGGCGCCATGTTCGCGCCCAAGTACGTGGAGAACAAGCTCAAGTTCTTCTCGCAAATCAAGGAAGTGGTGGCCTACGGCGACCAGCGCGAGAAGGTCTGTGTGATGGTCAACATCGACTTCGAAGCCGTGGGCAACTGGGCCGAGCGCCGCAACCTGCCCTACGCGGGCTACACCGACCTGGCCCAGAAGCCCGAGGTGTACGAGCTGATCCGCGAATGCGTGGAGAAGGTCAACGCCGACCTCAGCCGCGACGAACTGCTGGCGGGCAGCCAGATCAGCCGCTTCCTGGTGCTGCACAAGGAGCTGGACGCCGACGACGGCGAACTCACCCGCACCAACAAGGTCCGCCGCGGCTTCATCGCCGACAAATACAGCGTGCTGGTGGATGCCCTGTACGGCGGCAAAACCGAGCAGTTCATTGAAACCGTGGTGAAGTTTGAAGACGGACGCACCGGCAGCGTGAGCGCCACGCTCAAGCTCAGCGACGCGAAGACCTTTGCTCCTGTGAAAGCCGCAGCATGACCAAGAAAATCGGCGACGTCATTCTTGACGTGCAAAACATCAGCCTGCGCTTCGGCGGCGTCAAGGCGCTGACCGACATCTCCTTCAACGTGAAGGAGCACGAGGTGCGCGCCATCATCGGCCCCAACGGCGCGGGCAAAAGCTCGATGCTCAACTGCATCAACGGCGTCTACCAGCCCCAGGAAGGCGCCATCAACTTCCGCGGCAAGACTTTTAAGCACATGAACAGCCGGCAGGTGGCCGAGATGGGCATCGCGCGCACCTTCCAGAACCTGGCGCTGTTCAAGGGCATGAGCGTCATCGACAACATCATGACTGGCCGCAACCTGCGCATCAAAAGCAACCTGTTTCTGCAGGCGCTGCGCATCGGACCGGCTCAAAAAGAAGAAGAAGAGCACCGCGAAGTTGTCGAACGCATCATCGACTTTCTGGAAATCCAGGCTTTCCGCAAGACGCCCGTTGGCACCCTGCCCTACGGCCTGCAGAAGCGGGTCGACCTGGGCCGCGCCCTGGCGATGGAGCCCAAGGTGCTGCTGCTGGACGAGCCGATGGCCGGCATGAACATGGAAGAGAAGCAGGACATGAGCCGCTTCATCCTCGATGTAAACGACGAGTTCGGCACCACCATCGTGCTGATCGAGCACGACATGGGCGTGGTGA
>DAIOEI010000233.1:0-4384 GCA_036746335.1 Hydrogenophaga sp.
GTCAGTGCCGAGCCGGAAGTGGACATGGTGATGGCGGCCATCGTCGGTGCGGCAGGGCTCGCCCCCAGTCTGGCTGCCGCCCGTACCGGGAAAAAGCTGTTGCTGGCCAACAAAGAGGCTTTGGTGGTGGGCGGAGGCCTTTTCATGCAGGCGGTGCGCGACGGCGGTGCCACCTTGTTGCCAATTGACAGCGAGCATTCGGCGATTTTTCAGTGCCTGCCGGAGAATCCGGCCACCTGGGATGCGTGCATTGACCACATTCTGCTCACATCCTCCGGCGGTCCGTTCCGCGACACGCCGCTTGCAGATTTGGCGGCCATGACGCCTGAGCAGGCCTGCGCACATCCCAATTTTTCCATGGGGCGCAAGATTTCGGTGGACTCGGCCACCATGATGAACAAGGCGCTGGAGGTGATCGAGGCGCGTTGGCTGTTTGACCTGCAGCCTGAGCGGATCGAGGTGCTGATCCATCCGCAGCAAATCATCCACTCGATGGTGCAGTTCAAGGACGCTTCGTTGCTCGCTCAGTTGGGCACGCCCGACATGCGTGTGCCGATTGCTTACGGCCTATCTTGGCCGGAGCGTATCGAGAGTGGTGCCGAACGCCTGGATTTTGCGGGCTTGAGCGCGCTGACTTTTCGCTCACCCGAGCGCGGGCGTTACCCGGGCCTCTATCTGTCATGGGATGCGCTGCGGGCGCCCGAAGGGACCACCACCGTGCTGAACGCGGCCAACGAGGTGGCGGTGGCGGCGTTTCTGGATGGGGCGCTGCGTTTTGACCAGATTCACGCCGTCAATCATGCAACTTTGGCCGGTGTGCTGCCCTCCAAGCCCCATTCGCTGGACGATCTCATGTCCATAGATCAGGAGGCGAGGCGCTTTGCAAGCGCCAGAGTGGCCAGCTCGCGTTGATACTGGCCTGTTCGCGCCGTTGAATAGACACGGGGGTTTCCCATGCTGACGATTGTTGCTTTTGTGGTGGCCTTGGGGCTGCTGATCACTGTGCACGAATACGGGCACTACCGCGTGGCGGTGGCCTGTGGCGTGAAGGTGTTGCGTTTTTCCGTGGGTTTTGGCAAACCGCTGTTGCGCTGGCAGCCCAAGGGGAGTCCGACAGAGTTTGTGCTGTGCGCGCTGCCGCTGGGCGGGTATGTGCGCATGCTCGATGAGCGGGAAGCACCCGTGGATGCGGCCGAACGGCATCTGGCCTTCAACACGCAGCCGCTGCGCTCGCGCGCCGCCATCGTGGCGGCGGGTCCTGCGGCCAACCTGCTGCTTGCGGTGGCGCTCTATGCCGGGGTGAACTGGGCGGGTGTGGACGAACCGCAGCCGGTGCTGGGCAGTCCGGTCGCGGCTTCGTTGGCCGAAGCTGCGGGCTTGCGCGGTGGCGAGTGGGTAGCGCAGGTGACAGAGGAGGGGGCCGACGCGCCAGCAGACATCCGCTCCTTTGAGGACTTGCGCTGGCGCATCACGCAGGCCGCACTGTCAGGCCGAGACCTGGTGCTTTGGGTGGGCAGTCAAGAGGGTGCTCCCACGCGGCCCGTGACGCTGCCCTTGAGCCGCCTGGATGTGCGCGAAGCAGACGCCGCGCTTTTCCAGCGCATTGGCGTGATCTCGCCCTGGAGCGCGCCCGAACTCGGCCAGATCATGCCGGGCGGCGCTGCCGAGGCGGCCGGCTTGCTGGCGGGCGATACGGTGCTGCAGGTACAAGACCGGCCTGTGCCTGACGGGCAGGCGCTTCGCAGCATGATCCGCGATGGTGTCGGGCCTTCTGGAGAGCCTGTCGAGCAGGAATGGTTGGTGCAACGGGGTGGATCGCAACAACGGATCAGCGTGACCCCCCGGCCGGAGTCGGTCAAGGGGGAGTGGGTCGGCCGTATAGGCGCTTATGTGGGCGCGCCACCGGCCATGGTCAGCGTGCGGCACGGCCCGATCGACGGCATGGTGCAGGGTGTGGTCCGCACCTGGGAGGTGTCTTGGCTCACCCTGAAGATGATGGGCCGGATGTTGATCGGTGAAGCGTCGCTCAAGAACCTGAGCGGCCCTTTGACGATTGCAGACTATGCGGGCAAATCGGCCAGCCTGGGGCTGACGACCTATGTGCTTTTTCTGGCGCTGATCAGCGTCAGCCTGGGTGTGCTGAACCTGCTGCCGCTGCCGGTCCTCGATGGGGGGCACCTGATGTATTATCTTTGGGAGGGTGTGACTGGGCGCAGCGTGTCTGATGCCTGGATGGAGCGCCTGCAGCGCGGGGGTGTGGCGATTTTGCTGGCGCTCATGTCCGTCGCCTTGTTCAATGATGTGGCCCGCCTGCTTGGCTGAACCTTCTTTCCATGAAAAATACCCGTAACCGCCTGCGCGGGCTGTCGCTGACAGCGGCCGCTTCTTTGCTCTTGTCTGCTCTGCCCGCATGGGCGGTGGAACCGTTCATGGTGCGGGACATCCGGGTCGAAGGCCTGCAGCGTGTGGAGCCCGGCACGGTGTTTGCGTCTTTGCCGTTTCGCGTGGGTGAGCAGTACGACGATGAAAAGGGCTCCAGCGCCATTCGCTCCCTGTTCTCCCTGGGCTTGTTCAGCGATGTTCGGCTGCAGGTCGATGGCGATGTGCTGGTGGTGATTGTGGAAGAGCGGCCCACGGTGGCCGATGTGAGCTTTTCCGGCATCAAGGAGTTTGAAGCAGAGGCGCTGCGGCGTTCCTTGCGCGATGTCGGACTGGCCGAGGGGCGTCCGTTCGACAAGGCTTTGGCCGATCGCGCGGAACAAGAGCTCAAGCGCCAGTACATCAATCGCAGCATGTATGCCGCCCAGGTCACCACCACGGTCACGCCTGGCGAGCGCAACCGGGTCAACCTCAACTTCAATGTGGTCGAAGGCGATGTGGCCAAGATCAAGGAGATCCGTATCGTCGGTAACCAGGCCTTTGCAGAATCGACCCTGCGTGGCCTGTTTGATCTGGATACCGGCGGCTGGCTCAGCTGGTATACCAAGTCAGACCGCTATTCGCGCGCCAAACTCAATGCCGATCTGGAGACACTGCGGTCGTACTATCTCAGCAGAGGCTTTCTGGAGTTCCGGGTGGAATCCACCCAGGTGGCGATCTCGCCCGACAAGCAAGACATGTCGGTGACGATCAACCTCTTTGAGGGACAGCGCTTTGTGGTGACCTCGGTGGGCCTGGAGGGAGAGTACCTGGGCAAAGAGGATGAGTTCAAGGCGCGTATCGGTATCGAGGTAGGCCAGCCTTACAACGAGGAAAAGGTCAGCACCACCGTCAAGGCCTTTACCGATCTGTTTGGCGCATTCGGTTATGCCTTCGCGCAGGTGGAAGCCGTGCCCGAAATCGACCGCCAGAACGCACGTGTGGCTTTTGTGCTGCGTGCGCAGCCTTCGCGCCGGGTATATGTGCGCCGCATCAATGTGGAGGGCAACAACCGCACCCGTGATGAGGTGATCCGACGGGAGTTCCGCCAGTTCGAGTCGGCCTGGTACGACACCGATCGCATCCGTCTCTCGCGCGACCGGGTGGACCGCCTCGGTTTCTTCACCGACGTGGGTATCGATACAGAGCCGGTACCGGGTTCCAACGATCAGGTGGACCTGACCATCACCGTGGTGGAAAAGCCCACGGGCAACCTGTCCATTGGCGCGGGATACTCCCAGGCCGAAAAGCTCTCTTTCCTGGCAACGATCAAGCAGGAAAACGTGTTTGGCAGTGGCAACTACCTTGGTCTGGACCTCAACACCAGCGACTTCAACCGCCAGTTTGTGCTGAGCACGACCAACCCTTATTTCACGCGCGATGGTGTCTCGCGTACCTTCGATCTGTATTACAAGACCTCGCGCCCCTACGATGCGCAAGGTGGAGATTACGAAATCGTCACACCTGGTGTGGGGGTTCGCTTTGGTGTGCCGTTCACAGAACGTGACACGGTCTTCTTCGGCCTGGGGGCCGAGCGGGTGAAGGTCAACGAAGGCAACCAGTTGCCCGAAGCCTACCGCGATCAGGGCGGCACTTATCTGCCGGCCACCATCGGCTGGGCACGCGATGAGCGCGACAGCGCTCTGGTGCCCACCGAGGGGCGCTTGCAACGTTTCAATACCGAGTTTGGCCTGAGCAGTGACAAGCGTTATGCCAAGCTGACCTACCAGTTCCAGCAATACATTCCGATCACCCGCCAGTACACCTTCGCTTTCAACACGGAAGTGGGGCTTGGCAAGGGTTTTGGCGGCAAGCCGTTTCCTGTCCTGCGCAACTTCTTTGGCGGCGGACTGGGGTCGGTTCGTGGGTTTGAGCAGGGTACGCTGGGCCCGACATCGGGCGTTATCGGGTCTACCACCGGCGAGACCGTCAACATCGGCGGCGCGCGGAATTTTGTGGTCAATGC
>DAIOEI010000234.1:0-4366 GCA_036746335.1 Hydrogenophaga sp.
GTCCACACCCGGCTGGGGTGTGATCTTGAAACACGCGAGGATGTCGGTGTCCTTGACGGTGTAATGGGGTTCCCAGTACGTGCTGCGGTATTCCTTGACACCGGCGCTGTAGATTTTCGTGGCCATGCGAATTGCTCCTTTTCGGGGTGGTAAACGTCTCACAGTGGTGCCCAAAGCGGCCCGGGCTGTGCTGTCTTGGGGCGTGATTGCTCTGAACTGGTGCGGATTGTTGGCCACCAAAGCAATAAATAAAAGTAAAATGTTTTTACGATGATGATTTATAAAATTCAAACGTTATAAACAAGCCCATGAACCTGCGCCACGCCACGCTGCACCAGCTGCGCATCTTTCTCGCCGTCGCGCGGCACAGCAGCTTTGCCCGCGCCGCCGAGGAGCTGCACCTCTCGCCACCCACGCTCTCGCTGCAGGTCAAGCAGCTGTCGGAAACGGTGGGGCAGCCGCTGTTCGAACAACTGGGCAAGAAGATCTACCTGACCGCCGCAGGCAAGACCCTGGCCGAAGCATGCGAAGACATCGAGGCCCGCATGCAGCGGCTGGGTGAAGACCTCGCTGCGCTGGAGGGCGTGGAGCGCGGCAGCCTGAAGCTCGCCATCCTGACCACGGTGAAGTACACCGTGCCCAAATTGCTGGGCGGTTTCTGCGCGGCGCACCCGGGGATCGACGTGGCCATGGTCGTGGGCAACCGCGAGAAGCTGCTGCAGCGCCTCGCTGGCAACGAAGACGACCTCGTCATCATGGGCCAGCCGCCAGAACAGATGGACGTGATCACCGAACCGTTTGACGACAACCCGCTGGTGGTGGTGGCACCACCAGGGCATGCGCTGGTGGGTCAAACCGGCATCTCGCCTCAACGGCTTTCCAAAGAGCCCTTCATCTTGCGCGAGCCTGGATCGGGCACCCGCCTGACCTCAGAGAAATTTTTCGCGCAGCACGGCGTCACGCTCAAGAACCGGCTGGAGGTGGGCAGCAATGAAGCCATCAAACAAACCGTGGCGGGCGGGCTGGGGCTGGCCGTGCTTTCGAGCCATACCGTGGTGGCCGAACTGGCGTTGGGTGAGCTGGTGCAACTGGACGTGAAGGGATTTCCCCTCATTCGCCAATGGCATGTGGTGTACCCGAGGGGCAAACGGCTGTCTGCCGCCGCGCTGGCATTCAAAGACTGGATGTTCGCAAACCGCCTCGGTGGGTTGCCCACACCACCCAAGAGACGCTCTGCCGCATGATTCCGCCACTCAATACCTGAGCGGTCTACAGGATACCGGTTGGCCCGGTGAAACGGACTTCAAGGCGCCGGGCGGGGCGGCGGCTCCGCCTCATCGGGCTGCAGTCGGATGCCCATGCGTTCGGCGCGTTTGGCCCACATCTGACGGGCGAGTTTTTGCATGTCATCGACCTTGTCGCCTTCATCGAGGATCTCGATGCCCAGCAAGGTCTCCACCACGTCTTCCAGTGTGACGAGACCCTTGGTCTCACCATACTCGCCCACCACCAGCGCGATGTGCTGGCGCTGCTCCAGCAAGGTTTCCATCAAGCGTGAAAGCGGTGTGCTGGCAATCACAGCCACAATGTCTCTGCGGAATTCGGTGAGCTGGCGCTGCCCTTGCCCCAGACTCTTGGCCACGAGCAAGTCTTCACGCAAGACAAAACCCACCACGCTGTCCATGTCGTTGCTGTAAATCGGCAAGCGGGAGAACAGCGCTTTGGCCGGGTCCGAAAGGGCCTGCTCGACCGTCAGGTCTTTCTGCAGCGCAGAGACCACGATCCTTGGCGTCATCACGGTGCTGGCTTCCACCGATTTGAACAAAAACAGGTTGCGGATGATCTTGGATTCGCGGTCGTTGATCATGCCCTGCTCCCGGCCGATACCCGCCATGGCCACGAACTCGTCACGGCTGAAATCGTGCAGCTTTTTGCCGCCCGAGATCAGCTTGGTCAGCTTCTCGGAGATCACGATCAACGGATACATGCTCTTGATGAGCAAGTTCACAAAGAAGCCGGTCATGCCCGCGAGCTGGCGCCAGTACACAGCACCAAGTGTCTTGGGAACAATCTCGGACAGGAATAGGATGAGCAGAGTCATCACCACCGAAAAAACACCGAACCAGGCACTTCCAAAAACCGCTGTGGCCTTGGAGCCCGCTCCAATGGCGCCCACGGTGTGGGCAATGGTGTTGACGGTCAGGATGGCCGCCAGCGACTGGTCGATGTTGTCTTCTTTCAGACGCCTGAGTTGCTCGGCCTTCTTGGGGTTGGTGTCCCTGAGACCTGCGATGTAAGACGGCGTGATGCTCAGCAACGTGGCCTCGGCCACCGAGCACAGGAAGGAGAAGAACAGAGCCAATACGACATACAGCAACAAAAGAAAGGCGTCACCGCCAATGGAAACGCTGCTGGTCAGGGTGTCGAGGGTTTGGGGTATCGAACTGGGAATGTCCATAAAGAGCCGGGCCAGTGCCGGATGCTCCTCTTGTTACCACGGGGGGACTATCTTAACGGTTATGGCAACCATAATTGGAGGATGGCAACCTACTTGATTGGCGACGTTCAGGGTTGTGATGATGCGCTGGGCCGTTTGCTGGACACTTTGGCCTTCTCTCCCAGCCGAGACACGATCTGCCTGCTCGGTGACCTTGTCAACCGCGGCCCGGCCTCACTGGCTGTGTTGCGCCGGCTGATGGCACTGGGCGGCAGCGCTCATTGCCTTTTGGGAAACCACGATCTGCACCTGCTGGCCGTGTCTCACGGCGTGCGCAAACCCCACCGCAGTGACACGGTGCAAGACATCCTGAACGCCCCTGAGCGACAAGAACTCCTGACCTGGCTGCGCCACAGGCCCATGGCGATGCAGATGCAGGGCTGGTTGCTGGTGCACGCGGGTGTTTTGCCCCAGTGGGACGCACTGCAGACAGTGGCACTCGCGCGAGAGTTCGAGCGCGAATTGCAGGGGGCTGACTGGGGCGTGCTGATGCACAACCTCTACGGCAACACGCCAGACCAATGGTATCCCTCACTCCAGGGCTACGACCGCTTGCGCGTGATCGTCAACGCACTCACCCGGCTGCGGTTTTGTTCTGTCGACGGGGTGATGGAGTTCAACACCAAAGACGGCGCCAACGCAGCGCCTGAGGGATTTCTGCCCTGGTTTGAGGTACCAGGCCGCCAGACCGCCAGAACACTGGTGGCTTTTGGCCACTGGTCCACGCTGGAGGAGGTCCACCACAGCGGCGTTTTGCCGCTGGACACCGGCTGTGTCTGGGGCGGATGCCTGACGGCTGCGCGGCTGGGTGATCAGCCCGGCGCCTTCGAGCGCATCAGTGTGCCTTGCCCGCAAGCAAAAGCCCCCGATTTGTTGCGAGGATGAGCCTTTTCTCGCTTCAGTTGTTTTCGGTCGAAGCGCTTTCGGGCACGGGTGGACTCTTGAACAAGGCGGGTACCTTCTTGCGCGTCTTGATGTTGGGCGAGACACGGCTGGTGGCAGGCTTGGCACCAGCTTCCCAGGAGGGTTTGGCGTCCGTCGCCATGGCGGGCTCGTACGGCTGGTCAAACAACGGGTCCGCAGGCGCACGGCTCGGACGCACAGCACGCCGATCATCGCGACCGAGACGAGCTTCGCGTGCCTGGCGCGCTTCGCGAATGTCGCGGGTTTCGCGATCGTCAGCACGGCCGCCTGAAGGTGAGCGAGCGCTGCCTTCCTCTCCAACCGCATCTCCCGCGCGCCAGGCGCGTTGACCGTCGTTGAAGCGGCCTGCCGGTCGCCGGTCGGCTTCCAGCTCCAGGGCTTCAAGCTCGAGCTTCTTGCCCAGGAGCTTTTCCAGATCGCCCATCAGACGTGCATCGCGCGAGCTGACAAACGAGACCGCCAAACCCGAAGCTCCGGCACGACCGGTACGACCGATACGGTGCACATAGTCTTCGGCATTAAATGGGATGTCGAAGTTGAACACCGCCGGCACGTCCTTGATGTCCAGCCCGCGCGCGGCGACATCGGTGCACACCAGCAGATCGACCGCACCGCTCTTGAACGCTTCCAGCGCCTTCAGACGCTCGTCCTGGCTCTTGTCGCCGTGCAGCGCGGTCGTGTTCAGGCCCTCGCGCTCCAGCGAGCGCGCCAGGCGAGCACAACCGAGTTTGCTGTTGACGAACACAAAGGCCTGCTTGATACCGCGCTCGCGCAAGATCTGCTTGAGGGTGCCGCGCTTGTCGTCATCATCCACGCGGTAGAAATGCTGCTCCACCGTGGAGGCCGTCGCGTTGGAGCGCGCCACCTCGATCGTCACCGGGTCTTGCAAATAGCTGTTGGCCAGGCGCTTGATCTCGGGCGAGAAGGTGGCCGAGAACAGCAGCG
>DAIOEI010000235.1:0-4336 GCA_036746335.1 Hydrogenophaga sp.
CTGCTCCACCAGCCCGAAGGCCACGTTGTCCAGCACGTTGAGGTGGGGGAACAGCGCGAAGTCCTGAAACATCAGGGCAAAACCGCGCCGCTCGGGTGCCAGCGCGGTGATGTCCACACCATCGAACCACACGCTGCCCGCCTCGGGCGTTTCGAGCCCGGCCACGATCTTCAGCAGCGTGCTTTTGCCGCTGCCCGAGGCGCCCAGCAGCGCCACGGTTTCACCGGCGGCCACGCTCAGGCTGACGCCTGCGAGCAGCGGCCGGTGGTCCCATTGTTTGGTGATGTCGCGCAGTTCAAGCATGGGGGGCATTCTCCTTGGGCGACGGGCCTTCGATCAGCAAGAAGGCCAGCAGCGCCAGCACCATGAGCAAGCAGGCGAGCACCAGCGCGGCGTCGAGGTTGGCGGCACCGGGGCGGCCCAGGTGCTGGTAGATCAGGGTGGTGAGCGTGGTCCACTCGGGCCGCGAGAGAAACAGCGTGACGGCGAACTCGCCCAATGCGGTGGCCGCCGCAAAGGCCATGCCCCGGCGCAGCGCAGGCGCCACCAGCGGCAGCGTCACGCGCAGCGCCACGCGCCAGGGCTTGGCGCCCAACGACGCGGCAGCCTGCGCATAGCTCGCGGGCAGGCCGTCCAGCGCGGCGGTGAGCGACTTGGCGATGAACGGGTAGGCCAGCAGCGCATACGCCGCCAGCAACAGGGCCAGGCTGGCGGTGAGGTCCGGGTAGAGCAGCAGCAGACCAAAGGCCACCGTCACGGGCGAGACCACAAAAGGCAAGAAGGCGGCCGCGCGCCAGGCCAGCGCCCAAGCGCCGCGCGCACCGCTGGCGCCCCGCGATGCAGCGGCGGCATCGAGCGCGCGCACCGAAAACGCGTGGGTAAGCCCGAGCGCGGTGGCCAGCGCCAGCGCCAGCGCGGTAAAGCGCAGCGTGTTCCACAGCGCGGCCAGTGTCTCGCTTTGCATCAACACGTCAGCGCCCTGCCCGACCCACAAGGCCTGGGCAGCGCGCCAGACGATGGCCAGCAGCGGCGCGGCGCAAACCACGAACAACACGCCCAGCGCGCCCGCCACCGCCGCCCATTGCCAGGCGTTGGCCGGGCGCTGACGCGCGATGGGCACCACGCGCCCCGGCGCGGCCAGGCGCTTCTCCAGCCAGGCGTAGGCCAGCGCCACCGCGCCGGTGAGCGCCAGCATCCAGACCGCGAGCACACCGGCACGGCCGAGCTCCAGCTCGTGCGCGACCAGGGTGTATATCTCCACTTCGGCGGTGGCGTAGCGCTGGCCGCCCAAAATCAGCGCGAGGCCAAAACCCGCGAAGCAATACAGAAACACCAGGCACAGCGCCGACGCCAGCCACGGCAAGACGGCGGGCCACTCCACGCGCCAGAACGCTCGCCAGGGCGTGGCGCCCAGCGTGCGCGCCGCGGCCACGCGCTGCGCGCTCACCCGCTCCAGCGCGTCCACCCCGGCGCGCACCACCAGACACAGGTTGAAAAACAGGTTGCCGTAGAGCAGCAGCCAGGGCGAGTCTTCGAGCGACAGGCCAGCCTCGGCCAGCGGCGCGCCGATCAGCCCGCGCGGCCCCCACAGCGCCAACACGCCCAGCGCCGCCACCAGGGTGGGCACCACAAAAGGCAACATCAACAAACGCAGCACCAGCGCGCGGCCCGCGAACTCGCGCCGCGCCAGCACCCAGGCCACCGGCAGCCCCAGCAGCAGCGCCAGCACGCAGGTGATACCCGCCTGCGCAAACGACCAGACGATGCGCCAGCGCAGGTAATCGTCCTGCCACACGTCGAGCCAGCGCACCGGCTCGGAACCCGCCAGCCCACCAGCCCCCAGCCCCTCCGCCAACAAGCGCAGCACCGGCGCCAACAACACCAGCGCCAGAAAACCCAGCGGCAGTGCGGGCAGCAGGTGGCGCACCTTCAATCCCGACATGGCGCCGCAGAACCACAGGCCGGAGCGCGTGCCCCACCCAGGGCACCCGTGGAACCGGCTTCGCCGGGCCACCAGGTGCGTCCCCCCTCCGGGGGGAAGCCGCAAAGCGGCGCAGGGGGGATCATTTCAAAACCGTTTTGGTCCAGCGTTGCAGCCAGGCCTTGCCCTTGGCATTCATGTCGGCAGGTGTGGGGTTGTCAAACGCAGCTGGCTCGCTCGCGTGGGCCTTCATCACATCCACGCGCTGCGCGCCCGCCTCGGCCGGGAACATCCACATGGTGGTCTGCAGCGCCTGCTGCACCGGCGCCGAGCGCAGGAATTCGATGAAGCGGCCAGCCGCCTCGCGCGCCGCCGGGTTGCCGCCCTTGACCAGCGCCACACCCTCGACCTGTCGGAACACGCCACCCTTCAAAAACAGGTTGGCCGTGGGCGACTCGGTGATCTTTTCTTTGCTGTAGAACACCTCCGCCGCCGGGCTGCTGGCGTAGCTGACCACGATGGGCCGCGTGCCGCCGTTGCGGGTGAACTCGGTGTAATAGGCCTCGCTCCAGCCCTTGACCACCTTCACGCCGTTGGCGCGCATCTGCGCCCACCACTGGAAAGCGCCTTCCTCGCCCAGCCCGGCGATGGTGGCGAACACAAAGGCCTGCCCCGGGCTGGAGGTGGCCGGGTTTTGCACCACCAGCAGGCTGGCGTAAGCCGGTTGGGTCAAGTCGGCCAGCGAGGTGGGCAGGGCCAGCCCTTTCTGGGCAAACCAGGCCTTGTCGATGTTGAGCGTCACGTAACCGTAGTCCACCGGCACCACGCCGCCGTCCATGGCCACCGCGCTCGGGCGCTGCGCGGCCGGGCCGGTGTAGGGCTCGACCACGCCGGCGGCCAGGGCGCGCGGCAGCAAGGTGTTGTCAATGCCGTAGACCACATCGGCAATCGGTTTCGCTTTGGTGAGGATGAGCTTGTTGGTCATCTCGCCCGCGTCGCCGCCCTTGACGATCTGCAGCTTGGCGCCCGCCGATTGCTCAAACTCGGCCAGCAGCTCCTTGGGCAGGTCAAACGAGCCGTGCGTCATCACGCGCAGGGTGACCGGCTTGGCCGCTGCCTTCACCGTTTGCGCCAGCGCCACCGTGGGCAAAGCCACCGCTGCCGTTGCCGAGAGGGCCAGGGCGCCGAGCGCCCAAAAAGAAATCCGCCGTTGCATGGAAACCGCCTTGTCAAAAACGCCGCTTGGGCAGCGTCTGAAACGGCGGCCCTGCACCACGGCGGACCGGCTCATCACGCTCCCTACGCTGGCACAACCCAGATCAGGTGAGAGGGGTATTTCTCAGCCAGTGCCCGCCTCGCAGCGGACCCGGCACCCCCGGTGAAGATGGAAATTCCAGGCGCCAGAGCGCCCGGGTTCAAGGCAGCGGATGCACCGCCGCGCTCAAACCCTGGGTTCAACCACCCTTGTGCGAACGCTTGCCAGGGTTTTTCTTCGAACGCGTGGCCACGCCGCGCTCCAGGCTGCTGCGCTGGCCACGGCCGGGAGAAGCGAGCACCATGCCCGGCACGGGCGTGGGACGGGGGGTGGCGCGGCGGTCGGCTTCGGTGACGATTTTGTTGCCCATGTCGGTTCCAGGGAGTGAAGTTGAAAACCTCGTATTAGGCCACAGACCACAAGCCCACCGCGCCCTCAGACCTGGGCTGCGTCAGTAGACAGCGCCTCTTGCCGGTGCACCGGGTACTGCCAGCCCGCCGCCGCATCGTTTTCTGCCGACACCACCAGGCGCGGCGGCAGTGCAGTGACCGCGCCGAAGATGGTGGCAAACGACACGTCGGCCGCGTCGCGCCCGCTGCCAATGCGCACAAAACCCATGGGGATCGCCGTGCCCGACGGGTCAAACAGGTACCAGCGGTGGCTCAGGTACACCTCCACATAGGCGTGGAAATCGGTCGGGCCCAGGGCCGGGTCGGCGCCGAAGTCGATGCCGGTGGTAAAGCGCGCCGGAATGCTCAGCGCCCGGCACATCGCGATCATCAGGTGCGCGAAGTCGCGGCACACGCCCACATGGCTGACCATGGTGTCCAGCGCCGAGGTCATGGAGTTGCTGGTGTTGGACTGAAAACTCACCTGCGAGCGCACCCAGTCGCGGATCGCGACCACCCGCGCATAGCCTTTGGGATGCATGCCGAACAGGCTCATGGCCTGCGCGGTCACGCAGTCCGACTGGGCATAACGGCTGGGGTAGAGGTAGGTCAGCGCCTCGGGCGGCAAATCGGCCACCGGCACCTCGATCACGTTGGCGGGCGCCTCCTCGTGGTGGCGGATGTCCACCGTGGCCTTGTAGCGCAGGTTCAGCGGCCCGGGCAAGGCGGTGAGCCGCAAAAAGCGCGACTGGGTTCCGGGCTCGGTGTGCG
>DAIOEI010000236.1:0-4334 GCA_036746335.1 Hydrogenophaga sp.
TAATGCTTTGAAGCGCTTCCGTGGCACGCGATTCACCCAGCACACGCCGAGGTTTCGGGTTTACCGGTCCCAGGGCGTGGTCTGCCTGTGGGGAGGCGAGCAGTGGAGCAAGCTGTGACACTTAAAGCGCCCGCAGCTTGAAACGCTGGATTTTCCCGGTAGCGGTCTTGGGCAGCTCCGCCACGAACTCGATGAAGCGCGGGTACTTATAGGGCGCGAGCTTGTCCTTCACAAACGCCTGCAGTTCGCTTTCGGTGGCCCGTTGGCCGCTCTTGAGCACCACATAGGCCTTGGTTTTGGTCAGGCCGTCGTCGTCGGTTTTTCCGATCACCGCGGCTTCGAGTACCGCCGGGTGCTGCACCAGCGTGGCTTCCACTTCGAACGGGCTGACGTAGATGCCGCTGACCTTGAGCATGTCGTCGTTGCGGCCGGCGTAGGTGTAGTAACCGTCCGGGTCGCGGGTGTACTTGTCGCCGCTTTTGGTCCAGTTGCCCTGGAAGGTGTCGCGCGATTTGGCGCGGTTGTTCCAGTACAGCAGCGCCGCGCTCGGGCCCTGGATGTAGAGGTCGCCGATCAGGTTGTGGCCGGTGATCACGCTGCCGTCTTCGTCGCGCAGTTGAACCTCGTAGCCGGGCACCGGTTTGCCGGTGGTGCCGTAGCGCACGTCACCCGGGCGGTTGGACAGGAATACGTGCAGCATCTCGGTGCTGCCGATGCCGTCGATGATTTCGCAGCCGAAGTGCGCGGTCCAGCGCTCGCCGATGTCCCGCGGCAGCGCCTCGCCAGCCGACGAACACAGCCGCAGCGCGACCGCGTTGCGGGCGGGCAGATCGGGTGCGGCCAGCATGCCGCCGTAACCGGTGGGTGCGCCGTAGAACACGGTGGGCTGGTGCTCGGTCATGCGTTGGAAGCAGGCCTGTGGCGTGGGCCTTTCGGCCATCAGCACCACGCTGGCCCCCACGCTCAAGGGGAAACTCAGGGCATTGCCCAGGCCATAGGCAAAGAACAGTTTGGCGGCGGAAAACACGGTGTCGCTCTCGCGCAGGCCCAGCACGCCCTTGCCATACAGCTCGGACGTCCAGTACAGGTTGGCCTGGGTGTGCACGGTGCCCTTGGGCGCGCCGGTGGAGCCGCTGGAGTACAGCCAGAACGCGGGCTCGTCGCCGTGGGTGTTGGCCCCGTTGACGGCACTGTTGTCCGGCGTTTGCGAACCCACCAGCTGCGCCCAGTCGTGCGCGCCGGCCGGCAGATCTTGTCCTCGCGAAACGATCAAGTGCTTGATCTCGTGCGGGGTGCTGTTCAGGGCGGTCTGCAGCGTAGGCAGCAGCGCGGCCGAGACCAGGGCGGCCTGCGCGCGGCTGTCGGCCAGCATGTAGGCGTAGTCCTGGGTGGTCAGCAGGGTGTTGACGCACACCGGCACCACGCCGGCGTGCAGCGCGCCCAGGAAGCTCACCACCCAGTCGCTGCAGTCGTGCATCAGCAACAGCACCCGGTCTTCGCGCTGGAGCCCGAGTGCCTGCAGCGCCGCCGAGAAGCGCTGCACCTGGTCGGCGAGCTGGCCGTAGGTGAGTGTGCCCGCGTCGTCGATCAGCGCGGTCTTGTCCGCGCGGGCGGCGTTGAGCGCCATCAGATGGCGTGCGAAGTTGAAGCGCTCGGGCGGTGGGGCGGTTTCTTTGTGGTTCATGGTTTGTCTCCTTCGGTATTCTGCAAAGACCGCTGCTCGCCCTGAGCTTGTCGAAGGGCTTGCAAGGGCTTCGACAAGCTCAGGGCGAACGGTTTTCTATTTCGGTTCAAACGTGCATCGGGTTCAAGGTTTGAAAGAGAAGCCGGAAGACGCCAACACTTCCAGCGCCGCCGTGCTGCCCTGCACCGCGCTGCGCCGGTGGTAGAAGCCTAGCGCGCGCAGCCCGCCCAGTTCTTCGCCACCCCCGGCGCGGCCCGGGCCGCCGTGCAGGCTCATGGGCATCACGTTGCCGTGGCCGCTTTGCACGGCCGCCACGTCGGGCGAAATGGCGTGCACGCGGCCGTGGCTGGAGCCCAGCTCGGCGGCGGCGTGCGCGATGAAGGCCGGGTCGCTGCTGTAGACCGAACTCACCAGCGAACCTTCGCCGCGGCGGATCAGTTCCAGCGCCTGCTCCAGGCTGTCGTAAGCCATGAGGGTGGCAACTGGGCCGAACACCTCCACCTCGTGCAGCACCTTCGAGTGTGTCGGCTGGCGGTGGCCCAGCAGCACCGGTGCCACGCAGGCGGCCACGGCCGGGTCGGCGTCCACCAGCCCGGCGGTGCTGCCGTCAAACAGCACCTCGGCTTCGGTCTTCAGGTGGGCGATGCCAGCGGTGACGCTGTCGAACTGCTCGCGGCTCACCAGCGCGCCCATGCGGGTGCTGTCGTTGCGCGGGTTGCCCACGGTGGTCTTGGCGAGTTTTGCGGCGATGGCCTGGGCGGCGGCGTCGAACAACGCGCGTGGCACGAAGATGCGGCGGATCGCGGTGCACTTCTGGCCGCTCTTGACCGTCATCTCGCGCACCACCTCGCTCACCAGCAGGTTAAAAGCGTCGTCGCCTGCGGCGGCGGCCGGGTCGAGCAGGGCGCTGTTCAGGCTGTCGGCCTCGATGTTGCAGCGCACTGAAGCAGCTGCAACAGCCGGGTGGCTGCGGATGACGCGCGCCGTCTCGGCCGAACCGGTGAAGCTCACCACGTCGAACGGGCCGAGCTGGTCCATCAGCCCGGCCGACGAGCCGCACACCACCGACAGCGCGCCCGCGGGCAGGATGCTGGCGTCCACCACGTCTTTCACCATGCGCTGGGTCAACCAGGCGGTGGCGGTGGCGGGTTTGATGATCACCGGCACGCCTGAGAGCAGCGCCGGCGCGGCCTTTTCCCACAGGCCCCAGCTCGGAAAGTTGAAGGCGTTGATGAACAGCGCCACACCGCGCGTGGGGCTCAGGATGTGCTGGGTCTGGAACATCGGGTCCTTGGCCATGCGGATGCGCTCGCCGTCGAGCAGCAGCTTTGCGTCGCCGAGGGCCTCACCCTGCTTGGCGAAGTAGCCCAGGGTGAAGATGCCGCCGTCGATGTCCACCGCCGAGTCCTTGGTGGTGGTGCCGCAGTTGGCGGTGGCGATCTCGTAGTAGGCGTCGCGGTTCGCCTGCAAGACCTTCACGATCTCGCCCAGCAGCGCGGCGCGTTGTTTGTAAGTGAGCGCTCGCAGTGCAGCGCCGCCCTGTTCGCGCGCGAAGGCAAAACCTTCGGCCAGGTCCAGCCCGGCGTTGCTCACGCGAACCAGGGGCGTGCCCAGCACCGGGTCGAGCAGGGTGGTGCCGTGGCTGCTGCCGTCTTGCCAGCGGCCGGCGAGGAAGTTGGGAAGCAGGGGCGTGGCATTCATGGCGGGTGGGAGTGAGGTTGATCAACAGGGCTGGTCGCCGGGCGTGATTGACGCTATAAATGCACTATCTTGCGTCTTTCGATTAATGCATTAAAGTGCATGTTCGACTGGAAAGCAAGCCCTCTAGGGATAACCCTTAAATCAGTGACACCCATGAAAGAACCGGCCATCCTGGACCCGGCAGTCGAAGCCGCCAACCCCGCCACCGAGCCCGACGAGCCGCCGCGCCACCCGTTTCTGGTGTCGCTGGGCGAGCGTGTGCGCAACCTGCGCTCGCGCCGGGGCATGACGCGCAAGGCCGTGGCGCTGGCGGCCGACGTGTCCGAGCGCCACCTCGCCAACCTCGAATACGGCACCGGCAACGCCTCCATCTTGGTGCTGCTGCAAGTGGCGCAGGCGCTGCAGTGTTCGCTCACCGAACTGCTGGGCGACGTGACCACCTCGTCGCCCGAATGGCTGCTGCTGCGCGAACTGCTGGAGAAGCGCAACGAGGCCGACCTGCGCCGTGTGCGCGTGGCCATCGGTGGCCTGCTGGATGGGCACGCCGCGCCGGTGAACGACGCCGGGCGCCAGGCCCGCATAGCCCTGATCGGCCTGCGGGGCGCAGGCAAGTCCACCCTCGGGCAGCGCCTTGCCGACGACCTGGGCTACGCCTTCATCGAACTGAGCCGCGAGATCGAAAAATTCGCCGGCTGCAGCATCAACGAAATCCACGCGCTCTACGGCACACCAGCTTACCGCCGCTACGAGCGCCGTGCGCTCGAAGAGGCGATCCAGATCTACCCCGAGGTGGTGATCGCCACGCCCGGCGGCCTGGTGTCGGATGCGGCCAACTTCAACCTGCTGCTCACCCATTGCACCACCGTCTGGCTGCAGGCCGACCCGGCCGACCACATGGGCCGCGTGGCCGCGCAGGGCGACACCCGGCCCATGGCCGCGAGCCGCGAGG
>DAIOEI010000237.1:0-4318 GCA_036746335.1 Hydrogenophaga sp.
TGCTCAGCGATGTGAAGGGCACGGTGCAGCAGCTCAATGGCCTGCTGGCCGAGGCGCGCGGCAGCCTGCAGCAGGTGGACGCGGTGCTGGTGGAGGCGCAAGGCATCGCCACCAACACGCGTGAAGCCACGACCGATCTGAGCAGCCTGCGCAGCGAGGTGGAGGCCAGCCTGCGCAAGGTGGAATCGCTGATCAATGACGTCAACCGGCGCTGGCCTTTCCAGCGCGAAGCGGAGATTCGGCTGCCATGAACCGATTTTTGGGTGGGCCAAGCACCGCTGTTCTTTCTCTCAAGGCGCTGGCGCTGGCCGGTGCTTTGGCGCTGGCAGCCTGTGGCAGCCCGCCGCCGCCGGCCGACTGGCGTCTGAACGCGCTGGGCAGCGCCGAGCGGGCCACCGAGGCCTGGTTGCGGGGCGACAGCGCGATTGAGGCGGTGGAGTTCGAGCGCGCCCGGCAGGCCACGGCCAGCAGCGCCCGCCCGGACCTGATGGCCCGCCTGCAATTGCTGCGCTGCGCCAGCCGGGTAGCGGCGCTGGAGCTGGCGCCGTGTGAAGGCTATGTGCCCTGGGCGGGCTCGGCGGCGGCGCCCGAGCAGGCTTACGCGCGTTACCTGGCCGGGCAATCCCTGCCGGACGATGCGCCGCTGCTGCCAGCCGCTCACCGGCCGCTGCTGAGCGCCCAGCCGCCCGCACAGGCTGCGGCGCTGGCCAGCATGCCCGATCCGCTGGCGCGGCTGGTGGCCGCCGGGGTGCTGTTGCAGCGCGGCGAGATCACGCCCGAGGCGGTGACGGTGGCTGTGGACACCGCTTCGGAGCGCGGCTGGCGGCGGCCCTTGCTCGCCTGGCTGGGTGTGCAGCAAAAACGCGCTGTGGCCGCCGGTGACGCCGCTGCGCAGGCGCGCATTGCGCAGCGCCTGCAGCTGCTGATGGACGGGGCTGCGGCCAAAGCCACCCCTTGACCCTGCCCAAACCGTGGGAGCAAGCGGGCCTGGGCAGCGGGTAAACCCCAGCCCTGCTGCGGGGGTGGCTCCTACAATGTGGCCTATGCTCAGGCATTCCTGTCCTGCGTCCTGGTCATCCTGAAAGAAAGCCGCTGCCGTGCAAAAAAGCAAGTCCGATTCCACCCCTTCCGAGCCCAGCGGTGTGCGCGTCATCAAGAAGTACCCCAACCGCCGCCTGTACGACACCGACACCTCGTCTTACATCACGCTGGCCGAAGTCAAAACCCTGGTGATGGACAACGAGCCTTTTGTGGTGCGCGACGCCAAAACCAACGACGATCTCACCCGCAGCATCCTGCTGCAGATCATCCTGGAAGAAGAGACGGCCGGTGTCCCGATCTTCACCGAGCAGGTGCTGGCCAACATCATCCGTTTCTACGGGCACTCGATGCAGGACTTCATGGGGTCTTACCTTGAGAAAAACGTGCAGATCTTCATGGACCTGCAGAACAAGATGGCCGAGCAGAGCAAGACGCTCACGCCCGACCTGTGGAAGCAGTTCAGCAATGTGCAGTCGCCCATGATGCAGGGCATGATGGGCACCTACATGGAGCAGTCTCGCTCCGCTTTCACGCAGATGCAGGAGCAGATGCAGAAGAACAGCGAGCAGATGCTGGCGGCGCTGGGGCTCAAGCGCTGAGCGACCGGCGCAGCGGGCCCCGGTCTGAGACAATCGGGGCATGACAGAAACCCTCGTTTCCCCGGGCGCTGCCGCGCCCAAGGTCGGTTTTGTGAGCCTGGGTTGCCCCAAGGCACTGACCGACTCCGAACTCATCCTCACGCAGCTCAGCGCCGAGGGATACCAAACCTCCAAGACCTTCGCCGGGGCTGACCTTGTGATCGTCAACACTTGCGGCTTCATTGACGACGCGGTCAGGGAAAGCCTGGACACCATTGGCGAGGCCCTCGCCGAAAACGGCAAGGTGATCGTGACCGGGTGCCTGGGCGCGCGCGAAGCCGAGGGCGGCGGCAACATGGTGCGGCAGATGCACCCCAGCGTGCTGGCCGTGACCGGGCCGCACGCGACCCACGAGGTGATGGAGGCGGTGCACCTGCACCTGCCCAAGCCGCACGATCCGTTTGTGGACCTGGTGCCGGCCCAGGGCATCAAGCTCACGCCGCGCCACTACGCCTACCTGAAGATCAGCGAAGGCTGCAACCACCGTTGCACCTTCTGCATCATCCCGTCGATGCGTGGCGACCTGGTCAGCCGCCCGATCGGGGATGTGCTGACCGAAGCGCGCAAGCTCTTTGAAGCGGGTGTGAAGGAGTTGCTGGTGGTCAGCCAGGACACCTCGGCCTATGGCGTGGATGTGCAGTACCGCACCGGCTTCTGGGACGGCAAACCGGTCAAGACGCGCATGCTGGACCTGGTGCGCAGCCTGGGCGAACTGGCCAAGGGGTATGGCGCCTGGGTGCGCCTGCATTACGTGTACCCGTACCCGCATGTGGACGAGATCGTGCCGCTGATGGCCGAGGGCCTGGTGCTGCCGTACCTGGATGTGCCGCTGCAACACAGCCACCCCGATGTGCTCCGGCGCATGAAGCGCCCGGCCAGCGGGGAGAAGAATCTGGAGCGCATCGCGCGCTGGCGGGAGCTGTGCCCGCAGATCGTGGTGCGCAGCACCTTCATTGCGGGTTTTCCGGGCGAGACAGAGGCCGAGTTCCAGCACTTGCTGGACTTTGTGCAGGAGGCGCGCATTGACCGCGCCGGTTGTTTTGCGTATTCACCGGTGAACGGTGCGGCGGCCAATGCGCTGGCCGACCCGGTGCCCGAGGCCTTGCGCGAAGAGCGCCGTGCCCGATTCATGGCGGTGGCCGAAGCTGTGTCGGCCGAGAAGCTGCGCGAGCGCGTGGGCGCGACCATGCAGGTACTGGTGGATTCGGCACCGAACCAGGGCAAAAAAGGCGGGGTGGGGCGCAGCTATGCGGACGCGCCGGAGATCGACGGTGTGGTGCGGCTGCTGCCGCCCGAGAAGATCAGCAAGACGCTGAAGGTCGGTGAGTTTGCCAAGGCAAGGATCGTGGCGGCCGAAGGGCACGACCTGCTGGCGGTGGTGGTTTGAGCGCTGCGAACACAAATGAAAAGGGCTTGCCAACATCGTGTTGGCAAGCCCTTATGATTGGTGCCCAAGAGAGGACTCGAACCTCCACGCCTCTCGGCGCTAGTACCTGAAACTAGTGCGTCTACCAATTCCGCCACCTGGGCATCTCAGGAAGACCACGATTATAGCATCAATAAATTGAACGAAAAAATCTTGAACGAAAAAAACAGCCTGTTGGCCGAATTCGAAGGTGTCGTTTCCGGACACCGTGATGGACATGGTTTTGTGGTCCGCGACGACGGCCAGCCCGACATCTATCTGCCCTCCAACGAAATGCGCGCGGTGCTGCACAAAGACCGCGTCAAGGCGCGCATCGTGCGGCAAGACCGAAAGGGCCGACCCGAAGGTCGGGTCACAGAAATCATCGAGCGCTCGGACTCGCCGATCATCGGTCGGCTGCTCCAGGAAAGCGGCGTATGGCTGGTGGCGCCTGAAGACAAGCGTTACGGGCAGGACGTGCTCATTCCCAAAGGCGCCACCGGCTCTGCCAAACCGGGCCAGGTGGTGGTGGTCGAGCTGACCGAGCCACCTGCGCTGTATGGCCAGCCGGTGGGGCGGGTCAAGGAGGTGCTGGGCGAGATCGACGACCCCGGCATGGAGATCGAAATCGCGGTGCGCAAGTACGGCGTGCCGCACGAGTTTTCTGATGCCGCCTTGGCTCAGGCGCGCGTGCTGCCCGACCATGTGCGCCCCGTGGACCACAAACACCGCGTGGACTTGCGCGATGTGCCGCTGGTCACCATCGACGGCGAAGATGCGCGCGATTTTGACGACGCGGTCTATTGCGAACCCGCCAAGGTGGGGCGCGCCAAGGGCTGGCGCCTGCTGGTGGCGATTGCCGATGTGAGCCACTATGTGCAGACCGGCTCGGCCATTGATGTGGACGCCTACGACCGCGCCACTTCGGTGTACTTCCCGCGCCGGGTGATCCCCATGCTGCCGGAGAAGCTCTCCAACGGACTGTGTTCGCTCAACCCGGGCGTCGAGCGCCTGTGCATGGTCTGCGACATGCTGGTCAACGCCAAAGGCGAGGTCCACGCTTACCAGTTCTACCCGGCGGTGATGTTCAGCCACGCCCGCTTCACCTACACCGAGGTGGCCGCGATTTTGCAGAACACCCGCGGCCCGGAGGCGCAGGCGCGCAAGGCGCTGGTGCCGTATTTGCTGAACCTGCACGATGTGTACCGCGCGCTGCTGTTGGCGCGCAACACAC
>DAIOEI010000238.1:0-4276 GCA_036746335.1 Hydrogenophaga sp.
GCCGCGTTCGAGAGCCTGATGCCGGTGGACGTGATCGGTCTGGGTGTGAACAAGCAGCGTTACGGCCTGCTGCTGACCGACGAGGGCGGCATCATCGACGACCTGATGTTCGTCAACCGGGGCCAAGACATCTTCGTGATCGTCAACGGCGCCTGCAAACACGGCGATCTGGCACACATCGTTGAACGCATCGGCGGCCGCTGCACCGTCACCCCGCAATTCGACCGTGCCCTGCTCGCGCTGCAGGGTCCGCAAGCCGTAAACGCGCTGGCGCGTCTGCTGCCCGGTGTGGAAAGGCTGGTGTTCATGACCGGCATGCCCGCCCTCTGGAACGGCGCAGAACTGTACGTCACCCGCAGCGGCTACACCGGCGAAGACGGTTTTGAAATCTCCTTGCCCGCCGCCAGCGCCGATGCCTTCGCTCGCGCTCTGCTGGCGCAACCCGAAGTCAAACCCATCGGCCTGGGCGCGCGCAACTCGCTGCGCCTGGAAGCCGGTCTGTGCCTGTACGGCAACGACATCGACACCACGACCACGCCGGTAGAGGCCGCGCTCAACTGGGCGATGCAGAAGGTGCGCCGCACAGGCGGTGAACGCGTCGGTGGCTTCCCGGGCGCGGAGCGCGTGCTGGGCCAGCTCGATGGCACGGTCGCCGTGACACGCAAGCGCGTCGGCCTGGTCGCGCTGGAGCGCGTGCCGGTGCGCGAACATGTGGAACTGCAAAGCCTGGACGGCCAGAAGATCGGCGAAGTCACCAGCGGCCTGCTCGGCCCCACGGCCGACAAGCCCGTGGCCATCGGTTACGTCACACCCGAATACGCCGCCACGGGCTCGCGAATCAACGCCATCGTTCGCGGCAAGGCCGTGCCAATGGAGGTCGCCGCTATGCCTTTCCTCCCTGCGCGTTACCACCGAGGGTGACATGCATCCGATTCGACGCGCCGTTCCTGAGGACGCCCGGTCCATTGCCGAGTTGATCCTGGGTGAGGCCCATCATGTGACCTTGATGCCCGATGGCATGGGTGCAGAAACCGTGTTGGCCAGCATGCGGGCCGATGCCATAGAGCGCAACATCCGGAGTGGCCAGTTTTGTTACTGGGTCTATCCAGATGCACACGGTCATGATCTGTTGGGGGTATTGGGTCTGCGGGAAGGCAAACATCTCTACCAACTGTTCGTGCGCAGCGATCACCACCACAAGGGCCTTGGTCGCGCCTTGTGGGAGCAACTGTGGGCGGACTGGCCCGACCAATGGCAACAACCTGAGCACATCACCGTCAACGCCAGCCCCTACGGCCTTAAAGCCTATGAATCGTTCGGCTTTGAGACCGTGGGTGAACGCACTGAAGTCAATGGCATCGCATTTGTGCCCATGCGCATGGCGCTGGGTGTGTGCCCTGCCCATCTCACCGACCCTCGGTCAGCGGTATGGTGAACGCTGTCCTTTTCTTTGTCGCGTGGTGCTGTGCCTCCATCGCCCTGGCAGCCTCTCATGTCGGCCTGCGTGTGCATGAAAGCGAGAACCTGACCTATGGCGTCTGGTACCCCACGCAGGCAGCCCCCAATCTGAAACGCCTTGGGCCTTTTGATGTCAGCTTGGCCAAAGACGCACTCCCAATATCCGGTCGCTTTCCGGTGGTCATGCTCTCGCACGGCAACGGTGGGCGTTGGCGCAACCACTACCTGACCGCCGCAGCGCTGGCCAGCCAAGGCTTGGTCGTCATTGCACCCCAACACACGCGCGACACCTGGGTCGGCACCTCCCGAACCGATGAAGCCATGGCGCACCGTTCGGGCGATCTGGCCCGTGCATTGGACCATGTGCTGCGCCAGCCCGATCTTTCAAACGTCGCCGACGCCAGCAAGCTCTTCGGCCTGGGCTATTCGCTGGGTGGCGCGACGGTCTTGCATGCCGCCGGGGTTGGGCTGGACCTGCCCGGCGCCGACCGCCACTGCAAATCGAATGCGCCACAGGATGCTGCCTTCTGCGATCAGCCACCGATATGGCACAGCGCCTGGGCGCGGCTGACCGCTCTCGCATCAGGCAACCGACCTGGCCCCACGCCACCCATAGTGTTTCAGCGCATCGCCTTGGTGGCGCCAGTCGGTCAGGGTCTGCTGGCTGCTGACCTTGGCAGAATGAAGAGTCCTGTTTTGCTGCTGCACATAGAAGGCGACTCGGAACTCCGTGAGCCATTCCATGCAAGCCACCTTCAAGCCTTGCTGAAATCCGCGCCGGTGCGACTGCAAACAACCCGCCCCGGCCACCACCATGCGTTCATCGGCCCGTTCCCAGAATGGTTGCTAAAACAGGATCGCATTCCCGTCGGCGAAGACCCACCCAGCTTTGACCGCTTGTCGTTCATCCAATCGATCAACCAGGACTTGATCCATTTTTTCAAAGGAACCGCACCATGACCACCAAGTACACCGAAGACCACGAATGGATCACCGTTGACGGCGGCATCGCCACCGTCGGCATCACCCACCACGCGCAGGATGCGCTGGGCGACGTGGTGTTTGTGGATTTGCCCGAAGTCGGCAAGACCTTTGCCCAGAAAGAAGTGGCCGGCGTGGTCGAGTCCGTCAAGGCGGCCGCTGACGTGTACATGCCGATCAGCGGCGAAGTCACCGAAGTGAACGAAGCCCTGCGCGGCGACCCCTCGCTGGCCAACAGCGACCCGCTGGGCGCGGGCTGGTTCTTCAAGGTCAAGCTGTCGGAACCCGCCCAGGTGGATGCCCTGCTGGACGAAACCGCCTACACCGCCTTTTCTGCCAACGCCTGACCACACGCACTCCCGGAGCTGCCACCATGCTGATGCCGTCCGTCAAACCCCTGGGTGAACTCGAAAACGCCAGCGAGTTCATCGCCCGCCACATCGGCATCAGCGAGGCCGACGAGGCCCACATGCTGTCGGTCATCGGCGAGGCCTCGCGCCGTGCGCTGATCGACTCCATCGTGCCGCGCAGCATCGCGCGCAGCGCTGGCATGGACCTGCCGCCCGCCGTTACCGAGGCCGCCGCGCTGGCCGAGCTCAAGGCCCTGGCCTCGAAGAACCAGGTCTTCAAGAGCTTCGTCGGTCAGGGCTACTACGGCACGCACACGCCCGGCGTGATCCTGCGCAACATCCTGGAGAACCCCGCCTGGTACACCGCGTACACGCCCTACCAGGCCGAGATTTCGCAGGGCCGCATGGAGGCGCTGGTCAACTTCCAGACCATGGTGACCGACCTGACCGGCATGGACATCGCCAACGCCTCGATGCTGGACGAGGCCACCGCCGCGGCCGAGGCCATGACGCTGGCGATGCGCTCGGTCAAAAGCAAGAGCCGCGTGTTCGTGGTCTCGCGCGCCTGCCACCCGCAGACCATCGAGGTGATCCAGACGCGGGCCAAGCCACTGGACATTGAGGTGGTAGTGCCGCAGAGCGCAGCGGAATGGAACGCCGCGCTCAGCGCCGAGCACTTTGCGGCGCTGGCGCAATACCCCTGCAGCACCGGCCTGGTGGAAGACCTCAGCGGCTACTCAGCCCAGAGCCACGCGCAGTCGGCCGCATTCATCGTCGCGGCCGATCTGCTGGCGCTGACCCTGCTGAAAGCCCCAGGCGAGATGGGAGCCGACATCGTGGTCGGCACCACGCAGCGCCTGGGCATGCCCATGGGCGCGGGCGGCCCGCACGCGGCCTACATGGCCTGCCGCGACGCCTTCAAGCGCTCCTTGCCCGGCCGCCTGGTCGGGGTGAGCGTCGACGCGCACGGCAACCCGGCCTACCGCCTGGCGCTGCAGACGCGCGAGCAGCACATCCGCCGCGAGAAGGCCACCTCCAACATCTGCACCGCGCAGGTGTTGCCCGCCGTCGTGGCCAGCATGTACGCCGTGTACCACGGCCCGCAGGGCTTGAAGCGTATCGCACAGCGCGTGGCGGCGTACACCGCCATCCTGGCCCGCGGCCTGCAGAGCATGGGCCACACGCTGCGCAAGGAAACCGCGTTTGACACGATCTGGGTGCTGACGAAAGACGCCACCGCCCCACTGATGCAGCGCGCCCGCGACGCGGGTATGAACCTGCGGCAAGCCTGTGAGCAGAGCATCGCCATCTCGCTCGACGAAACCACCACGCGCGAAGACATTGCCGCGCTCTGGCGCGTATTCGCCAAAGAAGGTCAGGCGCTGCCGACGTTTGAAGCGTTCGAAAAAGGCATCGAGCCGCTGATCCCCACCGAACTGCGCCGCACCAGTGATTTCATGACGCACCCGGTGTTCAACAGCCACCAC
>DAIOEI010000239.1:0-4268 GCA_036746335.1 Hydrogenophaga sp.
GCACACATGGTGCCGAGCTACCACAAGGACCTGCTGCGCGGCGTAAGCACGTACTGGTGGGAGTTCTTCAAGGCGGTGCCGCAACTGGATGTGGTGTATGTGCCGATCGGCCAGGGATCGGGCGCCTGTTCGGCCATTGCAGCCAAGCTCGCGCTGGGCCACAAGGCGCGCATCATCGGCGTGGTCAGCGCCCACGCCACCACCTACGCAGACTCCATCGCCGCCGGCCGCGTGGTGGAGGCGCCGGTCAGCACCGAACTGGCCGACGGCATGGCCTGTCGCGTGGCAGACGCCGAGGCGCTGGCGGTGATGCTGCCCCACTTGGAGCGCATCGTGAAAGTGAGCGATGCCGAAGTGGCCCAGGCCATGCGCGTACTCTTCGCTGACACCCACAACGTCGCCGAAGGCGCCGGCGCCGCGAGCTTTGCGGCAGCCTGGCAGGAACGGGAACGGCTCCAAGGGCAGGCAGTGGGTACCACGATGTGCGGTGGCAACGTGGACAGCCAAGCGTTTGCCAAAGTGCTGGCACAACCTGTGTGATCAAGCTCCAGGCGATTGATCCGGCACGCGGTTAACGGGCCTGCTCGCTTGAAAAGGTGGCCGAGGAATTGGCCACATGCTCTCAGGCAGAGCGCGGCGCTGCAATCAGCCGGGCAACCACTTCGCAGAATGCTTCGACGGCATCGGTCTTGAACACGACCTCGGTGACACCGGCTGCCAGCGCCTCGGCCTGCAGCTCGTCGGTGATGTAACCAGAAGCCACCGCCACAGGCAGTCGGGGGTTGATGAGCAACACCGCCTTGGCGACTTCCAGGCCCGACATGCCAGGCATGTTGTAGTCGGTCATCAAGAGATCAAAGCTCTCCGGCGCGCTGCGCACCGCCTCGATGGCGGCATCTTGGTCACACAGGGCAGTGACCTTGTAACCACGACGTTCCAACAAGCGCCGCACCAGAAACACCAGCGTGTCATCGTCGTCCAGGTACAGGATGTGTTTCGGGTTCGGGGTGGTGGCTTCGACCATGGGCTCGTTCTCGGTGGTGGGCTCGGACACAGGCGACGGGGATTCCGGAGCAACCATTGTGCCCGCTGTCTGAGCCGCCATGGGCATGCTGTTGCCGGATTCACCCGCGGTTGCGATCACCATGGTGTCCACCGGCTCAAAAAACAGCGCGAACGTGGTGCCATGACCGAGCCTGGTGTGCACTTCGATCGCGCCTTGCAGCGCCTGCACAATACCCAGCGCCACCGGCAGCCCCAATCCGGTGCCGCTGCCGACCGCCTTGGTGGTGAAAAATGGCTCAAAGATGCGGCTTCGGGTGATTTCATCCATGCCACTGCCCGTGTCTTGTACACGCAGCCGCACTGCGCCGCGGGTGTGTGCGTGAGACCAGTCGGCCGGCAAGGCGGGATCTCCCGCTGCCAATTCATCCACGGTAAAACTCACCGTTCCGGGTTGTCCGGCGAGGGCATGCAAACCGTTCGTGCCCAGGTTGAGCAAGACTTGCCCCAGCTGCGTCGCGTCGGCCATGATGGGCCGAATGTGGCGCGGGCATTGCTGAATCAATTCCACCTGCGGAGGAACAGCGGGGCGCAGCAGGGCGCAGCATTCGCTGAGCACATCCCCCACCAGAACGCGGCTGAGCGCCATGGGCTGTCGGCGGCTGAAGGCCATGATCTGGCGCACCAGCTCCCGCCCGCGCCGCGCCGCCATGGTGATCTCGTGCAAACTTTCTCTGGCCGGATCAAAAGGCGGCAGATCTTGACGAGCCAACTCCGCGTTCCCGAGGATGGCTGCCAGGATATTGTTGAAATCGTGGGCCACGCCACCCGCCAATGTGCCCAGCGCTTCCATCTTCTGAGACTGTGCCAGTTGCGCCTGGAGTGCCTTTTGTTCAGCCTGTGCCGACCGCAGCGAGGAGATATCGACAAATGTGAGCACCACATGGCGCAGGTGCCCTTGAGCATCGCGTTCGGGGTACGCATTGCAAAGCGCCCACCGCACATCCGAACCATCAGCACCTTCCCCCGCTGCGACCGGCATGCCCACCACCATGTCGGCTACCGCCTGGCCGGTATCTCTCACCCGTTCAAACGGCATTTCTTCTGGCTGCATCGGCTCGCCGTTCTCATGCACCATGCGCCAGCCAGGCCCGGTGGGTTCGGGAAGCGCTACGTTGGCTCCGCCCTGACTCCACCCCATGAATCGCCTTGCAGCGCTGTTGATGCTGGCCAGCGTCTGATCGTGCCGGAACACCATCACACCGGCGCTGAGGTTGGCCACCAGCGTTCGGGAGTCGAACTCGCGCTGCTGCAAGACCTGGGCAGCGCGGTCACTCTCCTGTTGCAACCGCTCGGCCACCATGCTGTTGCAGATCACCAGTCTGAGCAAGATGTCCAGCATGAATACCAGCAGCAATGCAGAGGCATAGAAAACCCCTTGCAACTCACCTGCATCAACGGGTGTCCACCACGCCACCCCGCTGACCAGGGTCAAGGCAACAAGCTCCAGCCAAGTCAGCCATCGCAACATGCGCAAGGAAGGCCTCTGCGACACGTTGGCATGGTGCAGATCCCTCAGGCACAGCACCGCCACCACCCAAAACACCAACGAAAACAGCGTCAAACGGGCGGCTGCGGAGGGCCACAGCGTGTACAGCGGTATGTTCACGAGCCAGAACACCAGCAAGGCCAGCAAAATCTGGCGCCGGGGTTGGTACAGGCCCAGGTGGCTGCGCAGACCCATCCAGGCAAACATGACAGCGCCTGCCAGCGCAGTGTTGCCCACGCCGACACTGATCGCATCGGGCAGCCAGCCCCGCGAGCCCAGCCCGAGAGTCCCCAGCACGGACAAGCCCGCCGCCAGCGTCCACCAACCGGGTCCACCCACCGTGGGATGGCGCCGCCACTGGGCAAAAAAAGCGGCCATGACCAGTCCGTCGACAAACAGCCGAAGCACCAGAATGGTCAAGAGGTCAAGCGCCATGAACAAACACACCCATTAACAGAACTCCATTCAATCACAGCATCGGCACTCTGTAACAAAACATGACCCTGGCGCGCAAACCAGCAGGCGTTTTGGCACACACCGGATGAGCCCTCCTCTGAAGGCCAGTCGCTGCGGGGACAAAACCCGCGCCACCATGACCACAAAATCCGGCCATGGGAACTCTTTACCTCGTCCGGCATGGTCAGGCCTCACTCGGTGCACAAGACTACGACCAGCTCAGCCCGCTGGGCGAGCGGCAAAGCCAACAGCTCGGCCGGTATTGGGCCGAACGCGGGCAACAACTGGATGCCGTGATCACCGGCACACTGCGCCGACATGCACAGACCTGGGCCGGTATTGCGAGCGGTGCGGGTTGGTCCCAGACGCCACTGTTGTGGCCGGGTCTTGATGAATACGACAGCGAGGCGGTGATCCGGGCGATCCGCCCCTGCCAAAGCGAAGCGCCTGCGAACACCGACACCGCAGAGGGTTACCGGCAACACTTTCGCTGGCTGCGCGATGGGCTGGTGCAGTGGATGGCCGGCACCGTCAGCCCACACGGCATGCCAAGCTATCCCGAATTTGTGCGCGGCGTCATCAGCGCGCTGGACCATGTGCGCCAGCACCATGCCGGACAAACGGTTTTGATCGTCTCCAGCGGTGGCCCCATTGCCACAGCGCTGGGACATGTGCTGGGTCTGAGCCCGGACGCCAGCATCGACCTGAACATGCGCATCCGCAACAGTGCGGTGACCGAGTTGGTGTTCAACCCGAAACGCCACACCCTGCTGACTTACAACACCCTGCCCCACCTGGACAGCCCGGAATGCCAGGGCTGGGTCACGTACGCTTGATGGCCCCTTTGCAGCAGCGCGGCGCCCCCCAAAGGAGCCACACTTTTGGCGCGGCGAAACGGGGTCCTCGGTATGGGCTGTTAAAGCCCTCGTAACGGCAGGTCTTCAGCTTTTGAGGCACCCGTTGAACGCGGTGCGCTCGCTGAGTGTGCCCTGCGGCAGTTGATCGATCTCTCGCAGCAACTGCGCCAGCGCTTGGCCCGCAGCATCAAGCACTGCGCGACCGTTGTCTGCGGTGGCCGCAGCAGCATTGCCCGCTGCCCCATGGGGGTTGACATCCTGCATCATCCAGCCGAGCTTGGCACTTTTGCCGTTGCCCAGGATGTTGAAACGTTTAGCGCGTACTTGTGAGGTCGAGCGGAAGTATTCAGCCTTGTCCATCCGCACCAGACCGGGTTTGAGGGCCAGCATCATCGCCGTCTCGA
>DAIOEI010000240.1:0-4253 GCA_036746335.1 Hydrogenophaga sp.
CCAGAGCCTGGAAGCTGGCCTCGAAGCTGGTGATGCGGTCGGTGGTGGCGCGCCAGCTGGCCAGGCGGTCGTAGTTGTCCACGAACCACGACAGGGCGTCCTGCACCCGGCCAAAGGCGCTGGCGATCTGCATCAGCTCACCGAGCTGGATGGCGCCGCTGAAAAAGCGGGGCGCCGCCACGATGAAGGGAAACACCACCGCGGCCTGCCCGTAGCCGGCGGTGAACCAGGTCAGGCGTTTTTGCGCCTTGATGAGTTGCAGGTAGTTGGCCAGCACCGTGGCAAAGCGGCTGCCCAGGTGCTGGCGCTCCACCATCTCGCCCCGGTCCAGTGCGATGGATTCGCTGTATTCACGCACGCGCACCAGGTCGTGGCGGAAGTCGGCCTCGGCCCGCTGCTGGCGGAAGTTCAACCCGATCAGTGGCCTGCCGATGTAGTGCGTCAAGATGCTGCCACCGAGCGCGTAGGCCACCGCCATCCAGACCATGAAGCCGGCGATGGTGTAGTCGTTGCCCTGAAAGCTGAAGCCGAAGCTGCCGGACAGGCCCCAGAGGATGCCCACAAAACTCACCAGCGTGACCACCGCGTTGAGCAGCCCCATGGAGAGGCTGACGCTGTAGCTGGTGAAGAGGTTCATGTCTTCGGCGATGCGCTGGTCCGGGTTGTCGGGCGGCGCGTCCGCGCCCTTCGCATAGCGCGTGAGTTCGAGCTGGTAGAAGGCCTTGTGGGCCAGCCAGCGGTCCAGGTAGTGGCCGGTCATCCAGGTGCGCCAGCGCACTTCCAGCAACTGCGTGAGGTAGAAGCGGTAGACCGCGATCACGATGAAGCCGAAGGCCAGATAGGTGAACCGCCCCAGTTCACGCCAGAACACCTCGGCGTCCTTGTTCTGCAGCGCGTCGTAGAACACGCGGTTCCACTCGTTGATCAGCACCAGCATGTAGACCGCGGCCAGGTTCAGTGCCACGATCGCTGCGAGCAGGGCGCGGGCCTTCCATTTTTCGCTGCTGTTGAAGTAGGGCAGGGCCAGGGCGCCCACCTTGCGGCTGAAGACGGTGAAGCTGCGGAACTTGTCGGTCAGGGTCATGCGGGGTTCTCCGGCCAGGGCATGTGCTTGCTCGCGGGGCCTTGCCCCGGCGTGTCCGGATGCTATACCGCCGCGTGGATGGTCGCGTGCAGGGGGAGATGCAGGATCCAGCAGGTACCCTGCGCCACGCGCGGGCGCTCCAGCGTGGCGCCGATCAGGGCGGCGCGCTCCTGCATGCTGCGCAGGCCATTTCCATTGCCATTGCCCGAGCCCACGCCGTTGTCCTGCAGCGTCAGCACGATGTGTGTGCCGCTGGCCACCGCCCTGAGCGTCAGGCGGCTGGCCCGGGCGTGCTGGATGGCGTTGGAGATGGCTTCGAGCAAGATGAATTGCACGTGGCGTAATTGCGCGCTCTGGTAGTGCGGCAGCAAGGGCAGTTCATCCACCTGCCACACCAGGCGAAGACCAGCGGCCTGCAGGCGTTTCTCCAGCCGGAAGCGCAGACTCGACAGCAGCGCATTGATGTCGCCCGGCGGCAGGTACATGGCGTCAATGGACAGGCGCAGCTGGTCCAGCGCTTCCTGCAGCGTCTGCAGCAACTCGCTGCGGGAAACCTGGCCGCTTTCCACCAGGTGAATTGCGGCAATCAGGTGGGCGCCGGCGCCGTCGTGCATGTCGCGCAGAATGCGAGTGCGTTCCTCGGCCGCAGCGCGCGCCCGCTCCAGGGCGGTGACCTGGTCATGGCGTGCATGCAACTCGGCTTCGCGTTCGGCAAGTTGCTGCGCGATTCCGTCGCTCAGGCGAATCAGCGCTTGTCGCGCCTGCTGAAAACGCAGCGTGACGATCACCAGTACCGACAGCGCCAGGCTGATGGCGGCGTACTTCGTCCATGCCGATTCTTCGTAATGCAGGGCGCTGGCCCGTCCGGCATAGATGTCGCGGGCGATGGCCAGCAGGCACAGCGCCAGGGCAAAGGTAATCAGCCCCAGCGGCTGGTTGCGGGAGTGCCAGGCCTCGTGCGCCAGACGCGCGCTCAACCCCGACCAGAACAGCAGCGAGACCAGCATCGCCAGCACCACGGGCCAGGGCTGGTGCAAGCTCCAGGCCAGCCCGAAAGCGACCGGCCACAGCACCAGCACCGCAGCCTGAAGGCGGCGCTCGGTCAGGGGTCTGGGCGTCTGCACCAGAGATCCGATCAAGCCGTACAGCGAGCCGGTCCAGATCCAGATCAGGCCGAGTACGGCGGCGGCCCAGGCGGGCCAGGGCAAAGGGGCGGGCTCCCACCAGGTGTCGGCCAGGCGCAGCGCCCAGGCCAGCTCCCCGATGGCCGCCCAGGCATACAGGCTGGCTTGCTGCTGCATCCACAGCAGCGCACACAGCGCGGCGACCACCAGGCTGAGCACCGAGGCCGCTTGCGGCAGGGTGACCCTGCGCCACTCTTCGCGCTGCCAGCGTGGTTGCAGCTCGGCGCTGGGGCCCACCCAGAGGCGCGAGAGGCCGGCACGCCGCCCCGCGTCGGCGCGCAGCCGGATCTCCAGCTCATTCGTGGGCTGCAACAGCGCGGCGGGCAGGCCCAGCCACACCGGGCGCTTGGCGGCCCAGCGGTCGTTGGGCTGCTGCAGGTTGCCTGCGGAGGCCAGGCGCTGGCCATTGAGGCTGAGCTGCCAGGCATTGCCCAGCCGGGGAATCAGCACGGTCCAGTCGGCGGTCTCCGACCCGTCGGCTGGACCGACAAAACGCACGACCAGCGCCAACTGTGCTTGTTGACCCGGCGCGAGGATATCCCAGTGAAACGGCAGGCTTTGCGGGGTGAGCGTCTGGGTGGGGGTGCCATCGATCTGGCGAACCTCTGCACGGTCGAGGGGTTGAACCCCTGGGGTGGATGAACGGTCATCGCTCCATGCCGGGCCAGCGAGCATCAGCGACAGCCAGAACAGCATCCACGCCGTTGCGGCGCGATGCCATGAGCGTCTGTTGGGACCCATGAGGGCTCAGGGGAGTCGGGAATTGATCAGGGGACCCGCGGGTCCACCAGGCCGAGCTGGCTGGCCCGGTAGACCGCCTGACCCCTGGAGTGCACGGCCAGCTTGCCATACAGGTTCTTCACATGCATTTGCACCGTGTGGCGGGAGATGCCGTGCATTTCGGCGATTTCGGCATAGCTGTAACCGCGGGCAATCAGCTTGAGGGCATCGGTTTCCCGAGAGGTCAATTGCACGGGCAAGGCTGCTCGGGCAGCTTCGTCAGTGGTTTTGGTTGTTTCGGATGTTTCAATCTGTCGAAGGCGCTCCAGCAGCTTGCGCGCCAGCATCGGCGAAATGGGCGAAGCGCCGCGCTTGACGTCCAGGATGATCCGCCCCATGTCGTCGGGCTGTGTGTCCTTGTGGATGTAGCCCACCGCACCGGCCTCGACGCAGGCCAGCACCGTGTCTTCGTCGCCCAGCACCGAGATGACCAGCGCTTCACAAGACGGCTGCAGTTTTTTGAGCCGGTAGATCAACTCCAGGCCATGCCCGTCGGGCAGCGCCAGGTCGGTCAGCAGCAGGTCGGCCGGGTGCTGCTCCAGCCAGGCCTGGGCTTCGCGCAGCCGACCGAACGACGCTTGCAGCTCCAGCGCAGGGTGCATGCGCACGCTGGCTTCGAAGAACTGGCGCATGCGCTCATCGTCTTCCAGCAACACGATGCGCCATCGCTCGGTGGCGGGGTCGGGTGCGTCGGTGGGGTTCATGGGCAGGCTTTCAGGGCATTTCATCATATCGGGGGATGGCATCGGGGGACCCCCATAAACAGGGGTATCGGCCTTTCGTACCTTGTCTTACGATAAGCCTGTCGCCGCAACCGCGCGCGGCCGTTCCACAACAGTCCAAGGAGTCAACCATGAAAAAAACCCTGGTGGCAGCCCTCGTCACCGCCATGGGGTCCGGCGCCCAGGCCGGTCCGGGCGTGATGATCGGTGTCAGCCACAACTTTGGCGGATCGACCGGCCTGACCGTCAAGATCCTGTCCACCGACAAGAAAAACAAGCCCTTGTTGGCAGCCGGTTTGACCTACTTCCCCTGGAGCACGGGAATTCCCTGGGGGTCGGACGTGAGTCTGGGCTACTCGTTTCACCGTGGCGCCGTGACCGTTGGTTATGACTGGGTGAACGGGCAGTACCAGTTGTCGTTTGGCGCCGCCAATACCAAGGGGGATCCACCACCGCCACCGCCACCGCCACCGCCACCGCCAC
>DAIOEI010000241.1:0-4243 GCA_036746335.1 Hydrogenophaga sp.
CTTAGTCCCGTCCGGCCGGTCTTGGAGGGCAGTTGAACCCTTGGGGAGCTGGCATGAAAGACCGCATTGACGAACTGCTGGCGCGCATCGATGCGCTGCAAGACGAACTGGACGCCGAGTACCGGCAGGCCCGCGAAGAGTGGGCGCGCAAGAAAGCCGAGCTGGCCGAAGATCTGACCCGTCAGCAGCGCCGCTACAAGATCGGGTTGCTGCGCTTTTTGCTGCGCTCCCGGGTACTGGTGGTGCTGACCGCGCCAGTGATCTATGCGGGCTGGGTCGCCTTCTTGCTGCTGGATCTGTTCGTCTCGGTGTACCAGGCGATCTGTTTCCCGGTTTACCGGATTCCGCAGGTGCGTCGCAGCGACTATGTGGTGTTCGACCGGGAAGACCTGCCCTACCTGAACCTGATCGAGAAGTTCAACTGCTTCTACTGCTCGTATGGCAACGGCGTGGTGGCCTATGCGCGGGAGGTGGCGGCTCGCACCGAGCAATACTGGTGCCCCTTCAAACACGCGCGGCGTATCAAGGCGGCACACGATCGCTATCCGAAGTTCTTTGATCACGGCGATGCAGAGGCCTACCGGCAAGGGCTGGTGCGCTTGCGGCGGCAATACGGTGACTTGCGCCAGGATTGAGCGGACGGGCTGACCGGCCCTGCAGATGGAGCGTCAGGGCTTGCGGCGATCGGGCGTGGGCATGAGCACGTCGATCTCCTGCTGCATGGTTTGTACAAGTTGCCCGTAGATCTTGAGCTTGTTGCCGCTCTCGCGCAGGCGCTCGGCCAGGCGCTGCGCCACCGCTGTCATGAGCTTGGCAGCGGTCGAGGGGTCTTCACTGATCAGGGTTTCGAGCGCTTCGCGGGTAAGTGCTGCGCAATGCACATCGGTGCTGGCGGTACAGGAGGCCGAGCGCGCGGCACCATCCACCAAAGCCATTTCGCCGATCAGGCTGCCGGGCCCGAGCACGGTGACAGTAGACGGGTTGACCCGGCGCGCCGTGAGCGTTTCGACCGTGATCTCACCCTCCAGCACGAGCACCATGAAGCCGGTGTCGGCGGTTTCACCTTGGCGGATGATGGTGGTGCCCTGTGCAAAGCGCTTGGGGCGCATGAACCCGATCACTCTGAGTGCTTCGGCCTCGCTCAGTTGCATCAGCGCCGTCGGTGCACGCAGCAGGTGGGCAGCCCGGTGTGCGCTTTCCGATCCGTCCACGGCCGCCTGGCGCTCGCTGGGCAAGCGGCGTTCGGGTCCCAAGCTGTCCTTCGGATGGCCGAAAAACTTGTCGATCAGGCTCATGGTGAAGAGGTGCGTTCGAGGGAGGCAAATAAAGCCATTGTGCCCCCTTTGAAGAGCCCAGGGTGTGAGCAATTGCCTGAAACCCGGTGGTGGTGGTTCAGGCGATGCGCCCCATGAGACCGCTCTGGAAGTCGGCAAACGCCTGCTGGATTTCTTGCGGCGTGTTCATCACGAACGGACCGTAGCCCACCACCGGCTCGTCGATCGGTTCGCCACACAGCCACAGCAGCGTGGTGTCGGCCAGTGCAGTCAGCTGCACGCCCTCGCCCCCACGCTCGTACACGATCATTTCCGCATCGCCCGCTTCTTGACCATCAGCGGTTTTCACGCGGCCCTGGTAGACCAGCGGCACGGTGGTGTGGCCAGCGGGTGCGGGCAGGGTGACGGTGTGGCCGGCCTTGAGTTGCACGTCCCACACCTGCATGGGCGTGAAGGTTTTGGCCGGACCGGTGGCGCCCTGGAAAGCACCGGCGAGCAGCCGCACCGTGCCCGCGCCATCGGGCAGCGCCACGGTGGGCGTCTGCGCGGCGGTGATGCCCTGGTAGCCGGGCGGCGCCATCTTGTCGCGCGCGGGCAGGTTCACCCACAGCTGCACCATGCGGAACGGCCCGCCGCTGCGGGCATAGGCCTCGCTGTGAAACTCTTCGTGCACGATGCCCGAGGCGGCGGTCATCCATTGCACGTCGCCCGGGCCGATGGTGCCGCCCGCGCCGGTGGAGTCGCGGTGCGAGACCTCGCCGTCGTAGACGATGGTCACGGTCTCAAATCCCCGGTGCGGGTGCGCGCCGACGCCGCGCCGCTTCGTGGTCGGGTCGAACACCACCGGGCCGCCGTAGTCGAGCATGAGAAACGGCGAGAACGCGGCGGGGTCGTCGTTGTACGAGAACAGCGTGCGCACCGGAAAGCCGTCGCCGACCCAATGGCCTTGCGTGTTGCGCTGAATGAATGACACGGATTTCATCGTGGGGTCTTCTGCTGTCCGTGATTGTCCGCCGATGTCCCTGTCGGCGTTGCCGTCAGGGACAATCGTGTTCATGCGCATTTCCGACTTGCGCGAGCGCCTGCGCGCGCTCGGCGCCCTGCCCAAACACGAACACCGCGTGCTCCGCCTGTGGAGCAACGCCCTACCGCAAACGGCCGGCAAGCGGCAGATCGAGCACTTCCTGCCCGCCACGCTGCGCGCCGAACTGCCCGGCATCGAAGCCGATTTGGCCAGGCTCGCGCGGCTCGAATCGCAGCACCCCGGTGAAGACGGTTCGGCCCGCCTGCTCGTGAAACTGCCCGACGGCCAGATGGTGGAAACCGTGCTGCTGCCGCGCGACGGCGTTTGTGTCTCGACGCAGATCGGCTGCGCGGTCGGTTGTGTGTTCTGCATGACTGGCACCACCGGCCTGATTCGCCAGGTGGGCAGCGCCGAGATCGTGGCGCAGGTGGCGCTGGTGCGCCACCTGCGGCGGGTCAAGAAGGTGGTGTTCATGGGCATGGGCGAGCCCGCGCACAACCTCGACAACGTGATGGAAGCCATCGAGCTGCTGGGCACGGCGGGCAACATCGGCCACAAAAACCTGGTGTTCTCCACCGTGGGCGATCCGCGCGTATTCGAGGCCCTGCCGCGCGGCCCGGTCAAG
The DNA here is from genome assembly GCA_036746335.1 of Hydrogenophaga sp. Lineage (GTDB taxonomy): Bacteria > Pseudomonadota > Gammaproteobacteria > Burkholderiales > Burkholderiaceae_C > Hydrogenophaga. Next base: position 2,924 of record DAIOEI010000241.1, read on the forward strand.
CCCGCGCTCGCGTTGTCGCTGCACACGACCAAAGCCGAGCTGCGCGAGCGCCTGCTGCCCCGCGCCCCGCGCATGACACCCGACGAACTGGTGGCGGCCGGCGAAGCCTATGCCCGCGCCACCGACTACCCGATCCAATACCAGTGGACGCTGCTCGACGGCATCAACGACACCGACGACGAACTCGACGGCATCGTGCGCCTGCTCACCGGCAAATTCGCCATCCTCAACATGATTCCTTTCAACGCGGTGGACGGCCTGCCTTACCAGCGCCCGAGCTGGGAGAAGGCGGCGGCCATCGCCCGACACCTGCACCGGCGAGGCATCCTCACCAAACTGCGCCAGTCCGCCGGACAGGACGTGGACGGCGGGTGTGGGCAGTTGCGCGCGCGGGCCTTGCCACCCCACGGGCGTTCGCGCCGCGTGATTCCCCTGGCTGCTGCGACCTGATCCCAGCCCGGCCCTGTGGCAGCCGTGCCCTGTGCCCACCGCATCAGGCACATGGCTTGCTTGGGTATCGCCATGTCTGTGGCCCCGTCTGTCTTGCATGCCCAGCCCCCGGCGGCGGTGGGCTCCTGGCGCGATCCCGTGGCCTTGCTGCTCGCTTCCACCGGCGAAGGCATCTACGGCGTGGACCTGGACGGTGCCTGTGTGTTCATCAACCCGGCCGGGGCACAGCTGATCGGCTACGCGCCCGACGAGTTGCTGGGTCGCAACATGCACGAGCTGACGCACCATGCGCGGGCCGATGGCACGCCCTACCCGGAAGCCGAGTGCCCAATCTTCAACGCCTTCCGGCGGGGTCTGCCCTGCCGCATTGACAGCGAGGTGTTCTGGCGCCGCGACGGCTCGGCTTTTCCGGTCGAGTACTCCAGCCATCCGGTGATTGAAGACGGCCAGGTGCGCGGCGCCGTGGTCACCTTTGTGGACATCACCGAGCGCAAGCGTGCGGCCGATGCCCTCCAGCGCGCCAAAGGCGAGCTGGAGCAACGCGTGGCCGAGCGCACCCGCGATCGGGCCACCGCCTTGCGGCAGGTGCGCGAGCTGGCCGCCTGGTCCGAGCGGGTGCGTGAAGAGGAGCGCACCCGGATTGCGCGCGAGGTGCACGACGAGCTCGGCAGCCTGCTGGTGGCGCTGAAGATGGACGTGAACTGGATGGGCAAGCGCCTCGCCGAGCAACAGCAGCGCAGCCCCGAGGCGGCCGAAGACATGCGCGGGCGCATGCGCTGCAAATGCCAGAACATGAGCCGCCTGATCGAGACGGCGGTGGACAACGTGGGCCGCATCATCACCGACCTGCGCCCGAGCATCCTGGACCAC
>DAIOEI010000242.1:0-4240 GCA_036746335.1 Hydrogenophaga sp.
GGCCCCGCCACACCACAGCTGGCCGAGGCGCTGGATGCGCAACAGATCGCCGACGTGGCCGCCAGCGTACAGGCCGCCATCGTCGAGGTGCTGGTCAAGAAATCGCTGGTTGCGGTCGAAGCCACCGGGCTGAGGCGCGTGGTGGTGGCCGGTGGCGTTGGCGCCAACGCGCGCTTGCGCGAGCAGCTCAATACCGTGTGCGCGCAACGCAGCATTCGCGTGCATTACCCCGAACTGCACCTGTGCACCGACAACGGCGCCATGATTGCGCTGGCAGCCGGGTTGCGCTGGCAGGCGGGGCTGGTGCCTGCGGACCCGGTTGACCCGGGCTATCACTTCGATGTGCGCCCGCGCTGGCCGCTGGATCAGCTGTCTGGTTCTGCAGATCCGCTGGCGCTCACCACGCTCTGAATACCGGGTGGGGCATCACTTGTAATTATGAATTACACTCCCCATCCCTGTCGCCAAAGCGACTGATAAAGCGGCCTGCCAGCCTCCATGAGCGGCGTCTGATACAGGCCACTGACCACCGTCGACACAACCCGTCGCAATCACGGAGAGATTTTCATGGGAACCCGATTTCTGGCGCGCCGCAGCGTGCTCATGCTGCTGTCGGCTGTCTGGCTGGGCAGCACCCTCGCTGGCCTGCCCGCGCGGGCGCAGACCGCGCCGACCACTGCAGAGCCGATCCGCATCGGCATGATCGAAGGCTTGTCTGGCCCGATGGGCAATGCCGGTGAGGCCGTGCACCGCAATCTGGTATGGGCCACCGAGCGGGTGAACGCACGGGGTGGCGTGAAACTGCCCGGTGGCGCTCGCCCGCTGGAGATTGTGCGTTTTGACAGCAAAGGCCAGACCGAAGAAGCTTTGTCCAGTTTGCGAGCTGCGGTGGACAGGGGCATCACGATCGTGGCCCAAGGCAACTCATCTGCGGCCGCCTCCGGCCTGATCGACGCGATCAACAAGCACAACCAGCGCGATCCGTCGCGCCAGGTGTTGTTCCTCAATTATTCGGCGGTGGACCCGATCCTGACCAACCAGAACTGCAGCTATTGGCACTTCCGCTTTGACGCCCATGCCGACATGCGCATGGCTGCGCTCATGAGTGTGGTCAAGGAAGATGCTGCGCTCAAAAGCATTTACCTCATTGGCCAGGACTATTCGTTTGGCCATGCCGTATTGGCCGAGGCACGCCGCCAGTTGGCACTGCAGCGTCCCGACGTGAAAATTGTCGGGGACGAGTTGCATCCCATCTCCCGGATCAAGGACTTTGCCCCTTACGCAGCCAAAATCAAAGCCAGTGGCGCGCAGGCCGTACTGACCGGCAATTGGGGTAAGGACCTCACCTTGCTGGTCAAAGCGGCCCGGGAAGCAGGCTTTGACGGCAGCTTCTACACCTTCTACGGCAACGCACTGGGCGCGCCTGCTGCCATCGGCGAGGCTGGCATTGGCAAGGTGGTGGCGGTGGCAGACTGGTTCCCCAACGTGCCTACTGCAGAGTCGGCGGCTTTTTACCGGTCGTTTCGGCAGCGGTTTCAACGGCCAGAAGACGACTATGTGCACATGCGCATGCAGCTCATGATCGAAGCGCTGGCCCAGGCCGTCGAGCGCGCGGGCTCGGTGAAGGCGGCCGACATCGCGGCGCAACTGGAAAAGGCCGAGGTGCAAATGGCCGGCCAGACCGCCCGCATGCGCGCAGCCGACCACCAGTTTCAGCAGCCGTTGGCGGTGGCGGTGATGGACCGCATGGGCGCGCCTGGCGTGCAGTTTGACGTGGAAGGCTCGGGCTACGGCTTTCGCGTGATTCGCCAGATCGCGCCCGAGCAAGCCGAGCAGCCCCACAGCTGTAATATGGTCCGTTGACCCCCCCGCCGCGCTGCGCGCGACCCCCCGGGGGGCAACACCTGCGGCCCGGCGAAGCCGGTCCCGCGGTGTTTTGGCTTGTGCTGTGTTTGCGCTCGAAGCGATTACCAAGAGGATGCTGTTCATGCGGTCTGTGGTCGAGAGTCTGGAAGAGTCGCGCATCCGCGAGGTGGCCAACGAAGGCTTGGGCCGCAGCGATGTGCTCAAGTTCTGGTTCGGTGAAAGCGACGAAGTCACGCCCGAATTCATCCGCGAGGCGGCCATTGCCTCGCTGCGAGCAGGCGAGACTTTTTACGCCCACAACCTGGGCCTGGCCGAGTTGCGCCAGGAAATCGCTGCCTACACCCAGGGCCTGCATCCCCGGCTGACCGCCGACCATTGGTTCGACCGCATCGCCGTCACTTCTGGCGGCGTGAACGGGCTGATGCTGGCCTCTCAGGCGCTGGTCGAGGCGGGCGACGAGGTGGTGGTGGTCACGCCCGCCTGGCCCAACCTGGTGGCGCAGCCACAGATCATGGGCGCCAAGGTAAGAACCGTGCCGCTTCGGGTGGTGGGGCAGGGCGCCAGCATGGGTGCCTGGGTGTTGGACCTGGCCGCGTTGCTGGCCGCCGTCACCCCGGCCACGCGCCTGTTGATCGTCAACGCGCCCAACAACCCAACCGGCTGGACCCTGACCCGCGAAGAACAGACCGCCATCCTCGCGCACTGCCGCCGCACCGGCACCTGGGTGCTGGCCGACGAGGTGTACGAGCGGCTGTATTTCGCTGGGGATTCGAGCAACGGCGCGGCACCCAGCTTTCTGGACGTCGCCGAACCCCAAGACCGGCTCATCGTCGCGCACAGCTTTTCCAAAAGTTTCCTCATGACCGGCTGGCGCCTGGGCTGGCTGGTGCTGCCGCCAGCGATGACCCATGCCGTAGGCAAGCTGATCGAGTTCAACACCTCGTGTGCGCCGGTGTTCACCCAGCGTGCAGCTGTGGTGGCTCTGCAGAGGGGCCCGGAGGTCACGCCCGCGTTGGTGGCACATCTGCAACTGTGCCGCGATACCCTGGTGCCGCTGCTCAGAGCCGTGCCAGGCGTGACGCTGTCCGAGCCCAAAGGCGGCATGTACGCGTTTTTCCGCCTCGAAGGGCACAGCGACTGTCTGGAGACCGCCAAGCGGCTGGTGCGCGAGGCAGGTCTGGGCCTGGCGCCTGGCTGCGCCTTTGGTCCAGAAGCCACCGGCTGGCTGCGCTGGTGTTTCGCCAGTCGTGATCCACAGCGCTTGGGACAGGGTGTGGAGCGCCTGTGCAACTGGCTTGCACACAACCAGAACGCACCCTGACATACCGCTGGGCTATAATCTTCGGTTGCCATCTTTCTGGGTGGCTTTATCACGCCCGCTGCGGCACTCCCATCAAGGGAGCTTGCTGCGCCGGGTCGCATGTAACCCGACTGGAATCACCATGATCGAAAAAACCGTCAAAGCCGCTGTGGTGGCCGACAACGCCCGCGCAGCCAACGACACCGGTAGCCCCGAAGTGCAGGTCGCCATCCTGACCGCACGCATCAACGAGTTGACCCCCCATTTCAAGCAGCACGCCAAGGACCATCATGGCCGTCGCGGTCTGTTGCGCATGGTCAGCCGTCGCCGCAAACTGCTGGACTACCTCAAGTCCAAGGACGCCGACCGCTACATCGCCTTGATCGCCAAGCTGGGTCTGCGCAAGTAAATTGAGCCGGCTGTGACAAGCGAAACGCCTGAGTTGGTTCGCTGGCTCGGGCGATTTTTGTTTGTTGCGGTCCATTTTTGATTCCGGAGGGGCCAGTACAGAGCGAAGCTGTGTCATTCCAAAGGAGTTGGGTCGCCTGCAAGGCGGCTCATCTTCTCTGGAATGGCATCGTGTTCTGGCAGGTTATTCCGGGTTTTGTGCAGAGATCTGCACGCCACGCTGCCCAGTTCCAACCGGGCGGATTTGAAGGAGCACACCATGACCATGTTCAACAAAGTCACCAAGACCTTCCAGTGGGGCCCGCACACGGTCACCATGGAAACCGGCGAAATCGCCCGCCAGGCCACCGGCGCCGTGCTGGTCAACATCGATGACACCGTGGTGCTCGCCACCGTGGTCGCCAAGACCGAAGCCAAGGCTGGCCAGGACTTTTTCCCGCTGACGGTGGACTACACCGAAAAGTCGTACGCCGCTGGCAAGATCCCCGGCAGCTTCTTCAAGCGCGAAGGCCGCCCGAGCGAACTCGAAACGCTGACCTGCCGCCTGATCGACCGCCCGATCCGCCCGCTGTTCCCCGAAGGCTTCTACAACGAAGTCCAGGTCATCGTGCACGTGGTCAGCCTGAACCCCGAAGTGCAGGCCGACATCGCCGCCATGATCGCCAC
>DAIOEI010000243.1:0-4239 GCA_036746335.1 Hydrogenophaga sp.
GGACTGTTAATCCGCAGGTCCCTGGTTCGAGTCCAGGTCGGGGAGCCAAGAAATTCGAAGCACTTAGGCCGCAAGGTTTAAGTGCTTTTTCGTTGCCTGGCCGGTAGCTGTTCGGCCTAACCGCATATCCATCAAAGGCAGCACACACATGCATCGCCATCTCAGCCGCTTGTTTCAGACCATTTTTTGGTTGGCGCTGCTCGCGGTGGTGGTGCTTTCTTTGTTGCCTGTCCACGAATTGCCTCCGATTGCACTGAACGTTTGGGACAAGGCGCAACACGCAGCAGGGTTTTTCATGCTGACGGCTTTGGGCACCCTCGCCTACCCGAACACCTCTCGGGCGCGATTGGGTTGGGGCCTTCTGGCTTGTGGAATCGGAATCGAAATCGCGCAATCCGCGTTGGGCTGGCGTATCGGCGATGTGCTGGACGCCACCGCCAATGGCGTGGGCATCTTGTTGGGCCTGGGCTTGCACCGGCCGTTGGCGCACCTGAGCAAGGCGCTGCAGTCACCGCGCTGAACTTCGATAGCGGGGACGCGGCACAATCTGCGCATGTCTTTGGTTTCGCTCACGCCCCATCTGCTTTGGCTGGAGCCTGGGGACCCCTTCCCGCCCGTTGAAAGTGCCTGGAGTGCAGCCGATCCGGCACCAGGTTTGTTGGCAGCGGGTGGGGTTTTGGATGTCGCCACGCTCCGGGCGGCCTACGCCCAGGGCATTTTCCCCTGGTTCAGCCAGGGTCAACCCGTGTTGTGGTGGAGCACAGACCCCCGCATGGTTCTGCACTGCAATGAGCTGCGCTTGCACCGTTCATTGCGCAAATCGGCCCAGAAGCTGTTGCGCGAGCAGCGGCTGCAGATCCGGATCGACAGTGCATTCGAGCAAGTCATCCAAGCATGTGCCAACTCTCCCAGGGAGCACCAGAGCGGCACCTGGATTGTGCCGTCCATGGTGCAAGCCTACATTGATCTGCACCAGGCGGGCACGGCACACAGTGTCGAGGCCTGGATCGATGGAGAACTGGCCGGGGGCTTGTATGTGGTCAACCTGGGTCAAATGGTGTTTGGCGAATCCATGTTCAGCCGGGCCAGCAACGCATCCAAATTTGCCTTGCTGGGCTTGGTTGCGCTGTGTCGGGCAAGGCGCATCGCTTGCATAGACTGCCAGCAGGAAACCGCCCATCTCGCCTCCATGGGTGCCCGCTGCATGCCGCGTGCCGAATTTGCCAACCATGTCAGCCAGGTGATCGGACTGCCTGCACCACAGTGGCATTTTGAACCCGTATACTGGAATCTCATCTTCACAGCCAACAGCGAACGGGCGTGACGCACCTCAAAGAACTTCCGCTGCAAGCCCTGCAGTTCTATGCTACGGCGCCCTATCCGTGCAGTTATCTGGCGGGTCGCCAGGCCCGCTCCCAGGTGGCTACGCCCAGTCACCTGATTCACAACGACGCGTATTCCGAGCTGGTCGCCCAGGGTTTTCGACGCAGCGGCATGTTCACCTACCGCCCCCACTGCGATGGGTGCAATGCTTGCGTTCCGCTGCGGGTGCCGGTGGCCACCTTCCAGCCCCAACGCAGCCAGCGGCGCTCGATGGCGGCCCATGCGCACCTGCAAACCCGGGTGCTCCGGCTTTGCTTCATGCCCGAGCACTATGCGCTGTACCTGCGCTATCAGAATGCACGGCACGCGGGCGGTGGCATGGACCAGGACAGCATCGATCAATACACCCAGTTTTTGCTGCAAAGTCGGGTGAACTCAAGATTGGTGGAGTTTTTTGAACCAGCCACGGCAGATGCACCAGCTCGTTTGAAGATGGTGTCTATCGTCGATGTGCTCAATGATGGCTTCTCGGCTGTGTACACCTTTTACGAACCCGAGAGCAAAGCCAGCTACGGCACCTACAGCGTGCTGTGGCAAATCGAGCAGGCACGGCTGTTGAACCTGCCCTATGTTTATCTGGGCTACTGGATCGAGCAAAGCAGCAAAATGAACTACAAGGCCAGTTTCCGTCCGCATGAGGTGTTGCTCGGCGGTCACTGGACCGAGGGATCGTGACGACCTGAAATTTCATCTCGTAAAATAAGCATTCACCTTGAATGCCTCCCGATGAAACGTCAAGACACCCTTCCCAGCACTCCCACGGTGCAGGTGATCGAACGCATGTTCAACCTGCTGGAGGTGCTGGCCTCGCGCGAAGACCCCGTGTCACTCAAAGACATCAGTGAACGCACCGGCCTTCACCCCTCCACTGCCCACCGCATCCTGAACGACCTCACCATTGGCCGCTTTGTAGACCGCCCGGAAGCCGGCAGCTATCGGCTGGGCATGCGCTTGCTCGAATTGGGCAATCTGGTCAAGGCGCGCTTGAGCGTTCGTGATGCAGCCCTGGCCCCCATGCGCGAGTTGCACAAGCAAATTCAACAACCCGTCAATCTGAGCGTTCGCCAGGGCGACGAAATTGTGTATGTCGAACGCAGCTACAGCGAGCGCTCCGGCATGCAGGTGGTGCGTGCCATTGGAGGCAGGGCACCGCTGCACCTGACTTCGGTCGGCAAGCTGTTTCTGGCTGCCGACGATCCTCAGCGGGTGCGCGCGTATGCCACCCGCACAGGTCTGGCAGGCAATACCCGAAACAGCTTGACCCAGCTCCAAGCCCTTGAGCGGGAACTGGCCCAATGCCGCCAGGCAGGTCTGGCACGCGACAACGAAGAGCTGGAGTTGGGCGTGCGCTGCATGGCTGCAGGTATTTACGATGACCAGTGCAAGCTGGTGGCAGGCCTGTCCATTTCGGCGCCTGCCGACCGTATCGACGAAAGCTGGGCATCCAAGCTGCGAAGTACCGCAGCCGGCATTTCAACTGCCCTGGGCTGTCCTCAGCCTGGGCGGGCTCTGGGCGCCTGACTCACAAGATCTGGCGCGCGACGATCACCAAACCCATCTTGCCAATCCACAAAAGAAGGCCGCTGTGAAGCGGCCTTCTTGCTGGGACACACCAGAGCCCGGAAGGACCCTGTTGGGTACTTGATCAGCGAATGACGGCGATCTTGGTACGCTCACCACCTTTGTAGGTCATCAGCGTCAGGGCGCCGTTCTTGATGTCGCCTTTTTCGTCAAAGGAGATGGTGCCGGTAACGCCCTGGTGGGTCAGGCTATTGAGTGCGGGCAGGTACTGGGCTGGCTCGGCCGAGCCGGCATCCTGCATGGCCTTGACCATCACGTGCACAGCGTCGTACACATACGGGGCATACACTTGGACGTCAGCACCGAACTTGGCCTTGAAGTCGGCACGGAACTTTTCCATGCCTGCAACTTGGTCACCTTCGACGCCACCAGCTTCAGCGCAGAAAACCTGCTCGTCACCCATGCCCTCAGCTGCCAGCTTGGGCAGCTCGCCGGTGCAGATGCCGTCACCACCCATGAACTTGGCATTGATGCCCAAGCTCTTCATTTGCTTGAGCATGGGGCCGGCCACGGCATCCATACCGCCGAAGAACACCACATCAGGATTCTTGGCCTTCAAGGTCGTCAGGATGGCGTTGAAGTCGGTTGCCTTGTCGTTGGTGAACTCGCGTCCGACCACCGTACCACCGGCGGCGGCAACACCCTTTTCAAACTCGTCGGCCACGCCCTGGCCGTATGCCGTGCGGTCGTCGATCACGGCCACGGTCTTGGCGCCGAGCGTTTCAACCGCGTAACGGCCAAGGGTGCCACCCAGCTGGGTGTCGTCGGCCACCATGCGGAACACGCCTGGGTAGCCCTGGCGGGTGTAGGTGGGATTGGTGGCAGAAGGAGAAATCTGCACCAGGCCGGCTTCGTGGTAGATGCTCGATGCAGGAATGGTGGTGCCGGAGTTCAGGTGGCCGATCACGCCGTTGACTTTGGCGTCCACCAGCTTGGTGGCTGCAGCCGTACCTTGACGCGGGTCAGCGGCATCATCTTCGGCCAGGAGCTCGAACGTTGCTGCTGCACCACCGATGGTGATACCCGCTGCGTTGAGTTCATCAATCGCCATCTTGGCGCCGTTCTCGTTGTCTTTGCCGAGGTGGGCGATGGCACCGCTGGTAGGACCCACGTGACCGATCTTCACAACCAGGGCTGCAGGAGCCGCAGCCGGGGCAGCTGCTGCAGGTGCTGCTTCTTCTTTTTTGCCGCAGGCGGCCAGGGCGACGGCCGCTGCGATCACGGCCAGTTTCAGGTTCAGTTGCATAGATATCCTCGGAAAGGAATAAAGGTTGG
>DAIOEI010000244.1:0-4215 GCA_036746335.1 Hydrogenophaga sp.
ACCACCAACAAGCCCATCAAGCCCACCACATGCCACGCGTCACCCCCACCCAAGAACTGGACGAGCTGGTCGAACACATTGGCACCACGCCCGACGGCATGGGCATTGAAACCATCGCGCAGCAACTGGGCACGCCGCTGCCCCGCCGCACCTTGCAGCGGCGTCTGGCCTTGCTGGTGGAGCAGCAACGCATCGACATGCTGGGGGAGCGCCGCACCGCACGCTACCGCCGCCGAACCTCACCAGCCATCCGCACCGAAGCGCCCGAGGCCACCTGGTGCACCGCTCCGCCGCCAGACGACTTGCCCATTTCTGCGGCAGGGGCCGAGATTCGCGCCTACGTCACCCAGCCACGCCATCTGCGCAGCCCGGTGGGTTACCGGCAGTCGTTCCTGGAGCAATACCACCCCAACCACACGGCCTACCTGCCGCCTGACTTGCGCGAGCAACTGCACGCCATGGGCCGCTCGCCCGCCGCGCAGACCCCAGCGGGCACCTTCGCCAAGGACATCCTCAATCGCCTGTTGATCGACCTGTCCTGGGCCTCGTCGCATTTGGAAGGCAACACCTACAGCCGCCTGGACACCGAGCGGCTGATCGCGTTCGGCCAGGCCGCCGAGGGCAAAGACGCGCTGGAAACGCAGATGATCCTGAACCACAAGCAGGCCATCGAATACTTGGTGCTCAACCCCGACAACGCCCGCGTGCAGAGCGACACCCTGATCGCGCTGCACGCTTTTTTGTCGGACGGCCTGATGGCCGACCCCAGCGCCGTGGGGCGCGTGCGCCGCCGCGCGGTGGAGATCGGCGGCAGCGTGTATTTGCCCATCGCCCTACCCCAGCGGCTGGAGGAGCTGTTCGGCATCGTGGTGCAGATGGCGGCAGAAATTACTGACCCGTTCGAACAGGCCTTTTTTCTGATGGTGCATCTGCCCTACCTGCAACCGTTTGAAGATGTGAACAAACGCGTCTCGCGGCTGGCCGCCAACATCCCGTTCATCCGCCACAACCTCTGCCCGCTGTCCTTCATCGACGTGCCGCAACAGGCCTATGTGAACGCCATGCTGGGCGTGTACGAACTCAACCGCGTGGAGCTGCTGCGCGACGTGTTTGTGCGGGCTTACGAGCGCTCGTGCCAACAATACGTGGCGATCCAGCAGGCCTTGGTGCCGCCAGACATCTTCCGGCTGCGCCATCGGCAGGCACTGGCCGAGGTGGTCGCGGCCATCGTGCGCCAGGGCGAAGCCGCTACCGAGCAGGCCGTGAAGGGCAAGATTCCGGCGTCGGTGCCGCCGGACGAGTATGCGCACTTCATATCGCTGGTGCTGGCCGAATTCGCGGCGCTGCATGCGGGGAATGCGGTGCGGTTTGGGATTCGACCGTTGGAGTTTGCTGCTTGGCTGGGGCGGTCGGTCGAGGGGGCTGGGGAAGCCCATCCGTAGGCACTGGTTGCGCCCGCTCAAGGCCTATCTAGGCGGTGGTGGGTTTGTTCAACCGGCACACGGGCGTTTTCCACATAGTTGCGAATCAAATACTCGTTGAACAGGGGAACGGTGAACGCAATATCGCCATAAGACGGGCTGTAAATCATGCCCTTGCTGATGATCTGCGCACGTCGTGGCCCCAGGCTTTGGTGGGTTTCCTTCAACGCGTCTGCAATGTCCGATGATCGGTATGGTCCGGCACCCAATTTGGCCATCGCGATCACGTACTCTCGCTCTTTGGGGGTTAAACGGTCAAATCGCACCTTGAAGAAGCCTTCGTCCAACCGTCTTGTCGCCTCTCCAGCGGCCCGCAAGGCATCTTCCAACTGGATGCACGGCCCCTCGGCAAGATTCCAGCATTGATAGCCCCACTCTTGCAAAAAATAGGGATAGCCTTTGGTCTTCGCCAGCACTTCACGGATCGCGTTGTCCTCAATGGCTTCACCTTCACCCTCAATCGGCTGCCGAATGGCGGCCTCCGCATCCGCATCAGCCAGCGCACCCACGGCGGGGTAGTGAAAGAGCCGTTCTGCATAAGATTTCGCATCGCCCGAAAGCGCCGCCACTTGCGGCAACCCCGCACCAAAGAACAAAACGGGCAGGTCTCTCTGGTTCACCTTGTGGATGGCGACGATCAGCGCGGCCAGATCCGCAGAGCGCAAATACTGGACTTCATCAATCAGCAGCGTCCAGGCCTTGCCCGCGGCCTTGGCTGCTTCGCCCACACGCATGAACAATTCGGACAAATCGGCTTCTAGATCTCCGCTGTCCGCAACGCCTATTTCTGGATCTACCGAAATAGACAGGTCTCCGTAGGCGAGTTTGAACGCCGAAGCGAAAGAGCGAAGCGCCCGAAGCGCCTGATGGGCTTTGGCCCTAGCGTTCTGCGAGGTGGAGAGTTTGCGCAAAACTTGGCTGATCTTGGGCGCCAGTAACTCACTGAGCGCCTTTCCCTCTGGCGCTTCTATCGCCGATGTCAGGTGCCCGGCGGTTTCGGCCATTTCTTCGATTTTGTTCAGCAGCACCGTTTTACCGACACCACGCAGGCCGAGCAACATCTGCGAACGGCTGTGCTTGCCGATCAGCGTCCTTTGAATGGCAATCTGCGCGTCCTGAAGAATGGCATCTCTTCCGGCAAGCTCCGGCGGCCTACTGCCAGCGCCGGGAGCAAAAGGGTTTCTGACGGCATCCATGGCATCTCCTGTGGCTGGGCTTCTATAAAGTTCTATCAAAGTATATCTAAACTAGGCTATACATATTTAGAAAAATCTAGATGGTCAGATGTCGTGTCGCCAGTCAAGACCCACTCAGGCCCCTCACATCAGCCGCCGTACCAACTGCCACCGAAGTCGCTCTGCCGCGCTTATCGGCGCACACAAGCCCTCAGCCGCGATTTTCAACCATGTATTTTCTAAATACATTGGATAAAATGCATGGATGAATAAACGGCATGCCCAACACCGCCTGAGCGAGCTGCTCGCCCAATTCCCCGCCGTGGCCTTGCTCGGGCCTCGGCAAACGGGCAAGACCACGCTGGCTTTCGCTCAACAGGCGATCGAGCCCAGCGCCCTCTATCTGGACTTGGAGCTGCCATCCGCCCAGCGGCAGCTCGACGACCCGGAAGCCTTCTCCATGGCACATCCGAACCAACTGGTGATCTTGGACGAAGTGCAGCGCATGCCCGATCTGTTCAACATTCTGCGGGGTGTGATTGACCAGCGCCGCCGAAGCGGCGAGGCCAACGGACAGTTTCTGCTGCTCGGGTCGGCCTCTGGCGTGCTGTTGCAGCAGTCCAGCGAAAGCCTGGCCGGACGCGTGGCGCAGATTGAACTCAGCCCGTTTCAAGCGCGGGAGGTCTTGAGTCCCGCCAGCCCGCCGACTGCGCTCAACAGCCTGTGGGTGCGCGGCGGCTTCCCGCTGTCGTGGCTGGCCCAAAGCGATGCGGCCAGCCTGACCTGGCGCGACGCCTTCATCACCACCTACCTAGAACGCGACATTCCGGCGCTGGGTCCTCGCATTCCGGCCACCACCCTGCGCCGACTGTGGACCATGCTGGCGCATAACCAGGGTGAACTGTTGGACCAGTCCAAGCTGGCCTCGGCCTTGGCAATCAGCGGGCAGAGCGTGGGCCGTTACATCGACCTGCTGTGCGACCTGATGCTGGTGCGGCGCTTGCCCGCCTGGAGCGGTAACGTGGGCAAGCGCCTGGTGCGTTCGCCCAAGGTGTATGTGCGAGACAGTGGTCTGGTGCATGCCCTGTTGGGTTTGCAAGACCTGGACGCGGTGCTCAGCCACCCCACGGCGGGCGCGAGTTGGGAAGGTTTTGTGGTGGAACAACTGGTGAACGCTGCGCCCAGCGCGCAGGCCAGCTTTTACCGCACCAGCAACGGTGCCGAACTGGACTTGGTGCTGGAATTTCGCCACGGGCCGCGTTGGGCGATTGAGATCAAGCGCTCTTCAGCGCCCACGGTGTCCAAGGGCTTTCACCTCGCCAGCGCCGACCTGGGGGCCACACGCAAGCTGGTGGTGGCACCGGTGGCGCAGCCGTACCCGATGAAGGAGGGGATTGAGGTTGTGGGCCCACGGGTGGCGGCGCAATGGGTGGCCGAGCAGGCGGCGTGAACCGCAGCCCGGTCGTACCTTTGAATCCTTGCCTGCGTTAAGTCCGTGTTCCTCACTTCGCCGTCGGCATCACAAACTCAGCCCCCTTGCCAATGCTCTCCGGCCAGCG
>DAIOEI010000245.1:0-4211 GCA_036746335.1 Hydrogenophaga sp.
AAGGCAGCGGCAAGATCACGGTCAACGGCAAGGACATTGAACAGTTCTTCGGCCGCCAGACCTCGATCATGATCGCCAAACAGCCCCTGGCGCTGACCGAGAACCTCGAGACCTTCGATGTTCAGGTCAATGTCCACGGTGGTGGTGAATCGGGCCAGGCTGGCGCGGTGCGCCACGGTATCACCCGCGCCCTGATCGACTACGACGCCACACTCAAGCCGGCTCTCTCGCAGGCTGGTTTCGTGACCCGTGACGCCCGTGAAGTCGAGCGTAAGAAAGTCGGTCTGCGCTCTGCCCGTCGCGCCAAGCAGTTCAGCAAGCGCTGATCGCGCTGCGGCTTTGCAAAAAACCGCCTTCAAGCTGGTCTTGGGGCGGTTTTTGCATTTTTGGGGTTCTGGCATTGCAGCAGCCCCACGACTGCGAAAGGTGGTTTGAATGAAGTTTCGCCTGCTTCGCCGACGTTTGACGGTGAGTGCTCCGCGCGTATCGGTACGCAGCGCCATGCCCTGGCCCTTGCGGTGGTTGCTGGGTGCGGTGGTGTTGGGTTTCTCGGGCGCACTCGCGCTCTGGACATTTGAGGTCGGCAAAGACATCGCAGGACTTGACCGCAATGCCCAGCAGGAACTCGATCGTTTGCGCGACGAGGTCGATAGCCTTCGGCAAGAACTGGTTCGGGCCCAGTCGGTGGCCAACACCTCCGAGAGCCTGCTCACGGCAGAGAAAGCTGCGCAGGAACAACTGGTGATGCGCATTCGCCAGCTGGAGAGCGACAACCAGACCCTGCGAAGCGACTTGGGCTTCTTTGAGCGTCTCATCCCCGGCACGGGCTCGGACGCGCTGAGCATCCGGGGCTTGCAGATAGAGCGTCTGGCTCCCGATCAGTTGAAATGGCAAGTGCTGATGATCCAGGCGGCCAAGAATGCGCCGGATGTCAGGGGCCAACTGGAGGTGGTTTTTGCGGGTACCCTGGACGGTAAACCGTGGTCTTTGGCCCATGCCGACGCGCCTCACTCCGTGGTGATCAAAGGTTATTTGCGGCAGGAGGGCGTGGTGGACCTGCCAGCACAGGCCGTGGTAAAAACCGTGACCGCGCGCATTCTGCAGGCGGGACAGGTCAAGGTCATGCACGCCCTCAAGCTGTGATCCCTCTCGACCCCCTCCCTTTGTGACTTTCTGGAGTACCCATGTTCGGCAAGAAAAAACAACCCCCCATCAAAAGCCTGATCGCACTGGGCACCCGCATCGACGGAAACGTTACATTCCAGGATGGTTTGAGAGTGGATGGTGAAGTGGTGGGCGATATCCGGGCCAGCGACGAGCAGTCGTCCATTCTGGTGGTCAGTGAGTCTGCTGTGGTTGTTGGGCAGATCCATGCGGATCATGTGATCATCAACGGAGCGGTCAAGGGGCCGGTTCATGCATTTGACCTGCTGGAGTTGCAGCCCAAGGCACGCATCGAAGGCGATGTGTCTTACAAGGCGCTGGAGATGCACCAGGGTGCCACCATCTCCGGACAGCTCAAGCCCATGGCAGGCGCAGGGCTCGAAGATAAACCCACACTGAAACTGGCGGCAAACAACGGCTGACAGCAAACTTGAGTAAACTGCCCTAGTATCGAAAGACCTTGTGATACCAATCGCAATCACAGGCACAGCCTTTCTACCCTAGCAGGAACCCCCACCATGAACGCCGTTGCAGAAGCACTCCCCACCGACATGCCCGCGCCCCTGGTCTTTACCGACAGCGCGGCCGCTAAAGTGGCAGACCTGGTGGCCGAAGAGGGCAATCCCGATCTGAAATTGCGCGTGTTTGTGCAAGGCGGGGGTTGCTCGGGCTTCCAGTACGGATTTACCTTTGACGAGGTGGTCAACGAAGACGACACCACCATGACCAAAAATGGTGTGTCCCTGCTGATCGATGCCATGAGCTACCAGTATCTGGTCGGAGCCGAGATCGACTACAAGGAAGACTTGGAAGGCGCCCAGTTTGTGATCCGCAACCCCAACGCGACCACCACCTGTGGTTGTGGGTCCAGCTTCAGCGTCTGATTCGGTTCTTCAGCGTTTCGCAAAAAAGCCCCCTTCGCACTGAAGGGGGCTTTTTTTTGCTTCTTCCACTGGCCGTGTTTCAGCGCCAGTCGCGATCCCAGTGTCCATGCGACAGATGGCGATGATGGGGCTGGTGGCCACGCTGCTGCGGAAAACCCCCGATGTGCACCACTTCCGGCGCTGGCGCTACCGCCAGCGGGCGGTGCACCGGCGCTGTATGAACCGGTTGCACCTGAATGGGGACGAAGCGGCCAGGGTCGTGTGGCATCTGGGTCTGGTAGCGGCGCCCTGCGTACTCGTACACCACGTCGTAGGCGACGGTCTGGTTTTCGTACACGGTCTGGGTGCTGCACTGGCGAACCGTCTGGGCTTGCGGTTGGCCGCGGCCCTCGATGTGATTGCCCAGCACCGCGCCGCCAAACAGGCCGATGGCGGTGGCCACGGCCCGGCCACTGCCACCGCCAATGGCGTTGCCCATGGCGCCGCCTGCAATTCCGCCCATCAAAGCGCCGGCCCCCGAGGTGCGGGCCGGCGCCATCACGGTTTCGTCGCGACACACTTCCCTTGGGGTGGCCACTTGTTGGATGACGGGCTGGCTGCTGATGACCCGGGCACGTTCGTCCTGGGCGTGGGCGGTGCTCACGCCCAACACAGCGACCATCGCGCCGCCGACAGACAGCAAGGCAGAACGGGAGAAGGTTTTCATGGAAGGCTCCTGAATTGAAGTGAGCCTTGATCGTCCATGCACCCTGTCAAGGCCTTGATGGGCCTTTGTAAAGCTGGCGGGTGATTTGTAACCGTGCGTTGGGCAAGCTCTGCCGCGCCGGCGCGGTGAGTGGCGTGTCAGCCCGGCAACCCCAGCGCGCTGCGCGCCACGGCCTCGGCCACCTTGATGCCGTCCACACCGGCCGAGAGAATGCCACCGGCATAACCCGCACCCTCGCCCGCCGGATAGAGGCCCCGGGTGTTCAGACTTTGAAAGTCCGCTCCCCGCGTCATGCGCAGCGGCGAACTGGTGCGTGTTTCCACGCCGGTGAGGATCGCATCGGGCATGTCGTAACCCTTGATCTTGCGACCGAACACCGGCAAAGCCTCGCGCATGGCGGCGATGGCGTAGTCGGGCAGGGCGGGTGCCAGATCGCCCAGCCTGACACCGGGTTTGTACGACGGCAGCACTTCACCGAGTGCCTGGGATGGGCGGTGGGCCACAAAGTCGCCCACCAGCTGACCAGGCGCCTCATAGGTGCTCCCGCCCAAGGTATAGGCGCGCGCTTCCAGTGCGCGTTGCAGCACGATCCCCGCCAGCGGATGGACCTGGCCCTGGGCCTGGTGTGCTAGGGCCTGAGCCGCGTAGCGGGCGCCATCGGCTTCGCCGAAGGCCTCAGCCCACAAAGGGGTGTCTTGCGGGAAATCCTGTGGAAAGTCGGCCGTCTCTATGCCGACCACCAAGCCCGCATTGGCATTGCGCTCGTTGCGGGAATACTGGCTCATGCCGTTGGTGACCACCCGCCCCGGTTCGCTGGTGGCCGCCACCACCGTGCCGCCGGGGCACATGCAGAAACTGTAGACCGCGCGCCCGTTTTGGGCATGGTGCACCAGCTTGTAATCGGCCGCGCCCAGCAGCGGGTGGCCGGCATGGCGGCCCCAGCGGGCACGGTCGATCACGCTCTGCGGGTGTTCGATGCGAAAGCCCACCGAAAACGGCTTGGCTTCGAGGAACACACCCGCGTCGTGCAGCATCGCAAACGCGTCGCGCGCGCTGTGGCCGAGCGCCACCACGGCGCGTCGCACTGGCATGTCCACCGACGCACCGCTGTCCAGAAGCAACACGCGCAGTCCGGTGAGCTGCTGCCGACCGTCGTCTGCGGGCTCCAGGGTGAGCCCCACCACCTGCTGCTGAAACCGGATCTCTCCGCCCAGCGCCACGATCTTCTCCCGCATGGCTTCCACCACCTTGACCAGCTTGAAGGTGCCGATGTGTGGGTGTGCCTGGTACAGGATTTCGGGCGGCGCGCCCGCGTCCACGAACTCGTGCATCACCTTGCGGCCGAGGAAGCGCGGGTCCTTGATCTGGCTGTAGAGCTTGCCGTCGGAGAACAGCCCGGCGCCGCCCTCGCCGTACTGCACATTGCTCTGCGGATTGAGCACCTTCTTGCGCCACAG
>DAIOEI010000246.1:0-1226 GCA_036746335.1 Hydrogenophaga sp.
CCGCTGCGGCTGGGGCAGCCCCGGCGAAGACTATGTCACCCTGGCCACCGGCCGCGATTTCTCTGATGTTTCGCCCATGCGCGGTGTGATTCAGGGCGGTGCGAACCACCGCTTGGAGGTGGCGGTCACGGTGGCCCCGCCTGAGGAGCTGGAACACCTCAAAGCGCCTGTGAACGCTTGATGCAACCGTCCCATGCCGGCTGCGGCAGCGTAAGATCGAGATCTTCGCCGCACCATACGCGGTCCAGCAACGGAGCACCCCATGGGCAAGGAACAGCGCAACGAGAAAATGAGCAAAAAGCCGAAAAAGGACACCAGTCTGCCCAAAGGGCCGCTGTCGTCGGATCGGCCAACACCGCCGGTAACGGCGGTTATTCCACGCGGCAAGGAAAAGGACAAGTACAAGTGAACCTGACTCCCTGATTGTTGGCAAAGGCCTGTCAGAACCCACAACAAAAAAAGCTCCCGAGGGAGCTTTTTTTGTGAAACATCACCGTCGAGGACTTTCGTCCTCGGGTGAAGTGGTCAGAAAGATCAGACCTTGGCTGCTTTCTTGGCCAGATCGGTGGCTTGCTTGGAAGCTGCCGCAAAGTTGGCTTGTGCCGTGGCGGTGGCCTTCTTGATGGCGGCCTGGGTCTGCTCAACGGCTTTCTGGCCGTTGCTCATGGCGCTCTGGAAAGCAGCCACAGCGGCTTCGGTACCAGCGGGTGCGCTCTTGACCATCTGGTCCACGGAGGCACCAAAAGCCTTCTGGGCTTCGGCCATCTTGGCTTCAACTTGCTGGGTGAACTCGGCGCTGCCTTCGGTGGCAATGCTCTGCACGTGCTGCAGGTAAGCAGCCGACTTTTCAGCCATGGGCTGGAAGAAGGCGGTTTGCAGGCTCATGAATTCCTGGGGGGTCTTCACAGCCATCACGGCCTTGGCATGGCTGAAGGTTTCGCCCATGGCGGCCTTGGAGGCAGCCATGTTCAGCTCGACCAGCTTTTCCATACCGGCAAAGGCGTTGCCCATGGCGCCTTCGATGGCTTCCATCTGGGTCTTGCTGGCGGCGATGATCTGTTCGGCGGGGTTGTTCATTTCGGTTTCCTTGAGTGAGGGGTTGTTAATCAGCCGCCGGTCACAAAGAGATCGGTTACCCGACGTATGTTGCACTGCAGCATGGTCTCGATTCTACGGGGTTTCCCGAATGTGGCAAGTGCATTTGCTGCAATGCAACAAAAAAAGGG
>DAIOEI010000246.1:1326-4193 GCA_036746335.1 Hydrogenophaga sp.
GAGGTGTCGTCAAACAAAGACAGCACGCCCATGGGCGGCGTGACACCGTCAGACGATTCAACCATGGCACTGGAGGCGGCCATGGAGGGTCCGGCCAGCGCACTGTCTTCTTCCTGAGTGGTTCCGCTGGGAAGACCAAACACCAGGACTCGGTAGGCGATTTTCATGAGGGGCTTTCATTGCACACCACCCATTCGACAGCCTTTCACGAAAGTTGAGCCCATTTCAACACCAACCGTTGGGTATTTGATGCACCGCAATATCGGCGCTCCCGACCTACCCCGTTTGCCCTCTGTGATGCTGCCCGTTCCCCCGGTGAATCACCTGGTCGCTGGCAAGCAAGTCGCCCGGCTGCAGCGTCGGGCCGAGGTGGGCCTGCTCGTACAGCGGAGCAAAGTCGATGCGGGTGAATGCCAGCAACTCGTCCAGATCGCGCAGGACGAAGTAGCTCTCCTGGAAATCATCGATGCGGTAGTGCGTGCGCATGACGCGTTCCAGATCAAACCGCAGGCGGTTGGGAGAAGGACTGTCCAGGCTGAAACGCGTTTCGGCGAACGACGAGGCAATACCCGCACCATAAATGCGCAAACCGTCGGCCTCTTGCAGCAAGCCGAACTCCACCGTGTACCAATACACCCGCGCCAGCGGCGTGAGTTGCCCCAGTTGGTGAGCGCGAAGTCCCCCCAGTCCGTAGGCCTGGATGAAGTCGGCCATGACCGGGTTCATCAACATGGGGACATGGCCAAACACGTCGTGAAAGACGTCAGGCTCTTCCAGGTAGTCCAATTCGTGCGGCTGGCGGATGAACTGCCCCGCCGGAAACCGGCGGTGTGCAAGGTGGTCGAAAAAAACCTCGTCTGGCACCAGCCCTGGTACCGCCACCACTTGCCAGCCTGTGCGCTGCAAAAGCACCTCCGAGAGGCGGCGGAAGTCCGGAATTTCATCGGCACTGATGGGCAGTGCTCGCATGCCTTGCACAAAGGCCTCACATGCGCGCCCGGGCAGCAATGCGGCTTGGCGCTCGAACAGGGTTTTCCAGATGCCATGATCTGCCGAGCTGTAGCGCTCCCAAGCCTGGTCTACCGTCCAGTCGGAGCGCTCCGGTGTCCCTGCCTCGCCTGCGGCCAGTCCGTGTTTGAGCTTGTTTTGCGCAACCATGTTGTTCAGGCGCCAGGAGCAAAGCGGGCAAATGCCAGGTCGGCGCGGGTGGCCCATTCGATGTCGCGCGCCGTCACACCACCGGCGTCGTGCGTGTTCAGGGTCACATCGACCCGGTTGTACACATTGAACCATTCGGGGTGGTGGTCGAGCTTGTCGGATACCAGAGCCATCTGGGTCATGAAGGCAAAGGCTTCGGCAAAGTCGTGGAAACGGAAGCTGCGCGAGAGGCTGCGGCAGGCGGCATCGGGCGTCCAGGCGGGCAAACGATCCAGGTGCTCGCGCACGGTGGGCGCATCCATTGGGGTCATAAAGAGGTCTCCGAAAAGCAGGGGATGTCGGCGTGGACGGCACGCCGGTCGGGTTGCGGCTCAGATCACAAAAAACCGTGCGAAGTATGTGCCGCATCACCGACAATGTGCTCTCAATCGGTACGCCAGTTTGGCTCTTTGTGGAGAAACCCTTTCATGAACAGCGACTTCACTGAAGATTCCTTGCACCCGTCAACGCTCGACCGACTGGACCGCCACATTCTCGCCGTGCTGCAACACAACGGGCGGATCAGCAATCAGGAGTTGGCCCAGGCGGTCCATCTTTCGCCCGCTCAGAGCCACCGTCGCCACAAGAGGCTGGAGTCCATGGGTTATGTGCGTCGTTATGAAGCGCGACTGGATGCCCAGCGGCTTGGACTGGGCGTGACCGCGTTTGTGCATTTGTCCATGGAGCGCGGCCAACACAAGCAGGTCCAGCGCTTCCAGCAGATGGTCGAACAACTGCCCGAAGTTCTGGAGTGTTTTGCTGTTTCTGGCGATTTTGACTATGTGTGCAAAGTCGTTGCTCACGACCTCAAGAGCCTTTCGGATTTGCTGCTGGGCAAACTGGCTCAATTGCCTGGCGTGAGCGCGGTGCGTTCGAGCATTTGTCTCCATGAACTCAAATGCACCGGCGCGCTGCCACTGGCCTGACCGACGCTCAGGCGTGTGCCTGGTTCAGGTAGCGCGCAATGATGTCATGGTTGAGCCAAAGCACCGGACCGCTGGGGGCCGAACACTCGCCGAACATCACCGCGCCAGAAGCATCTATCACCAGACTGCTGAGCAAATCAGTGATCAGCGCATGGCGGTCTTTGTGCATGGCCACCAGATCGTCTGAGGCACTGATCATCAGGTCGGCCAGCCCTTGGCTGTTGGCCATGGGCCAAGCTTGAAAATTGCCGTAGCCCTTCATGACATCGCTGGCGTAGAAATCGGCAATCCGTTGCATCACCACCGCCAGGCCGGCCTCACCCTCGTTCAGCAAGCCCGCGCAGTTAGCCCACTGGGCCTCGGCCCAGGCGCCGCCGTTTTCCTTGCGCAAGGCGCGCAGCAAAGAGAACAGGGGCAGCTCCACACCAGCAAAGATGTCCGACGAGTTGGTGCGGATCTCGGGACAGTTGTAGACCGTGGCGCGAACACCCTGAGCCCAGGCTTGCTGAGCAATGCGCTCCAGGCGCATCTTGGCGTAACCCTGGGTGTAATTGCTGTAGGTCTGCCACTGGTATTCGTCGCCAATGAGGATGCCGGTGCCGTGGTAGCCGTAGGCGCTGTAACGCACCTGGCCGCCGCTGCGCTCGGCGCGCTCGCGGATGGCGGCGCTGCCTTCGATGAGGTGGCCGAAGGTGTTGGCCGAGACTTCGTCGAAGTTCTGCAGGATGAGCTTGCCCAGGTCGC
>DAIOEI010000247.1:0-4164 GCA_036746335.1 Hydrogenophaga sp.
AGCATCGCGCGCATGAACGACCTGAAGGTCGGCATCCGCTCCATGACACAGGCGGTGGAAACGCTCTCGGGTGGGCAGCGCCAGTGCGTGGCCGTGGCCCGCGCGGCGGCCTTTGCGCAGCACGTGGTCATCATGGACGAGCCGACCGCTGCGCTGGGCGTGAAAGAAGGCAACATGGTGCTGGAACTGATCCGCCGCGTGCGCGACAAAGGCCTGCCGGTGATTCTGATCAGCCACAACATGCCGCACGTGTTCGAGATCGCCGACCGCATTCATATCGCCCGCCTGGGCAAACGCGCTGCGGTGGTGAACCCCAAGAAAATCAGCATGAGCGACACGGTGGCGGTGATGACCGGTGCGAAGTCAGTGGCCGATCTTCCTCCGGAAGTACTGGCTTGATTAGGCCCACCCCCACCGCGCTTCGCGCGACCCCCTCAAGGGGCAACACCTGCGGCCTGGCAAAGCCAGTTTCGCGGTGTTCCGGGTTGCAAGGCACAGCGTTCCTGCTGTTCTTCGTTTGTTTGAAAGTCCAACATGCTCAAAGGCATTGATCCCCTGCTGAGTCCCGACCTGCTCAAGCTGCTGGCCGAGATGGGTCACGACGATGCGCTGGTGCTGGCCGACGCCAACTTCACCGCCATGAGCCTGGGCCAGGGCAAGCCGGTACTGCGCCTGCCGGGCGTAGGCATGGTGCAGGCGCTGCGGGCCGTCACCAGTGTGCTGCCACTGGCCGCCGACGTGGTTCAGCCCGTGGCCTGCATGCAGGTGTGTGGATCGCCGCCGGGCTACCGCTCGGCCTTGCAGCGCGAAGCCGCAGACCTGCTGGCCACGGCGGGTGTGGACAGCGAGCAGATCGAACTGGTGGAGCGCTTTGCGTTTTACGAGCGCGTCAAAGCCGCCTATGCCATCGTGGTCACCGGAGAAACCCAGCCTTATGGCAACTTCATCTTGCGCAAAGGCGTCATCGCTGAAGCCTTGAGGCCTTGAAGGCGTGCCCGGCGTGTCACACTTGAAGCCTGTGAACGATACCGAAGAACTCCACACGCCCCTGCCGGCCGACGGCGCTGCCGCAGCACAACCGCTGCGCCAGCGCGGCTCCAACCAGGAGGGTGTGCGCCAGTTCAACGAGCGGGTGGTGCTGCAGGCGCTGCGCGCCCACGGCGCGCTGGCCAAGGCAGACCTTGCGCGCCTGACGGGGCTGACGGCACAGACCATTGGCCTGATCACCGCGCGGCTGGACGAAGACGCCTTGCTCACGCGGGGCGCGCCGGTGCGGGGCAAGGTGGGCCAGCCCTCGGTGCCGATCGGCCTGAATCCCGACGGTGCTTTTGCCATCGGTATCAAGATCGGGCGCCGCAGCGCAGACTGGCTGCTGGTCGACTTCTCCGGGCGGGTGCGCCAGCGGCTGGTGCTGGACTATGCGTTTCCAGACGCGCCGGTCTTGCTGCCCGCCATCGAAAAGAACCTCCATCGCCTGCTCGATGGGCTGGGGGCGCTGCGCAGCCGTGTGGTCGGCGTTGGCGTGGCGGCGCCATTTCAACTGGGCGGATGGCACCGCATGCTGGGCCTGACCGAGGCGCAGTCCGATGCCTGGAGCCAGCTGGACCTGGCGCTGGAGGTGCAGCGCATGACCAGCTTGCCGGTCAGCTTCGCCAAAGACACTTCGGCTGCCTGCGTGGCCGAGCTGCTGCAAGGCAAGGGTCGGGAAATCCACAGTTTTCTGTACCTCTTTCTGGATACCTTTGTGGGGGGCGGCCTGGTACTGCATTCCCACCTGCACCGCGGCCAGCACGGCAACGCGGGTGCGGTGGCCTCACTGCCTTTGCGGGCCGCTGGGCCGGCCTTCAAGGAAATGCCGCCGCAGCTGATCAGCCAGGCGTCACTGTGGGATCTGGAAGAACGCTTTCGCGAACACGCGCTGGACCCGATGGCCGCCTACGACGAACGTGCGCTGCAAGGCGACTGGCAGGTTCATACCCGCCAATGGCTGCAAAGCGCCGCGCGCGCGTTGGCGCACTGCATCGTCTCTGGCACCGCATTTCTTGATCTGGAAGCGGTGGTGATTGATGGAGTGGTCGCGCCCGGCTTGCTGGCCGATCTGATCGAACGCACCACGGCAGCGCTGGCAGAGTACAACTGGGAAGGCTTACAGGCGGCGCCGCGCATTGTGCCGGGCAGCATCGGCTCGGACGCCCGCGCACTGGGTGGCGCCTTGCTGCCCTTGCACAGCTGTTTCGCGCCCGACCGGGACCTGTTTCTCAAGGTGTGAGCAGGCGGTTCTACAGCCGCCACCCAGTGGATTTGCTTCAAGGCGTCTGGCTGGAGGATGCGGGCTGGCGCTCAGCGCCTTGCTCTGGCGCGAGAGACGATGCGGCTTGCTCGCGCATGCGGCGTTCGGCCTGCGCTTTTTTCACGTCGTGCAATTGCCACACGCCGAACGCCAGCGCCACCAGAAACACACCCAATTCAATCCAGATGCCCATGTCAATCTCCTGCTTGAGTCGGTGACTGTGTTGCCCATGCTGGCGGTGCAGCCGCCGCAGCCATCATCCATCAGCTGTGTGAGGTGTGCAAGCCTTGCGTTGTGAGGTGCAAAACCCGGTCGGCCCGGGCCGCTGCCGCCTCGGAATGCGTCACCAGCACCAGGGTGCTGCCTTGCTCGCGCGACTGCGCCACCAGCAGGTCCATCACCTGCGCGGCGGTGCGCGGGTCCAGGTTCCCGGTGGGTTCATCGGCCAGGATCAGGCGCGGGCGGTGTACCAGCGCCCGCGCAATCGCAACCCGCTGCAACTGACCACCCGAGAGCTGCGCTGGCAAGCGCTCGCCCAGCCCGTCAAGCCCCACCGCTGAAAGCACTTGCGCCACCCGTGTTGGATCGTTACGCTGCAGCAGAAGCAAGGGCAGCGCCACGTTTTGCGCCACATCCAGATGCGGCAGCACATGAAAGGCCTGGAACACAAAACCCAGGGTCTCGCGGCGCCAGCGCGCGCGCTCGGACTCCCCCAGAGCGGCCAGGTCCACGCCATCGTGGCAGATGCGGCCCTCGCTCCAATCGTCCAGCCCAGCCATGCAATTGAGCAGGCTGGATTTGCCCACGCCCGACTCCCCGACGATGGCGATGAACTCGCCCGGGGGAACGTGCAGGTCCACCCCCTGGAAGACCGCGCTGGCGCCGTAGCGCTTGCCCAGGCCTTCAACCTGCAGACCGCTTGAAAGGCTCACGGAACTGCCCTTTGTGCATCACACTGCGGAGCTGAGCGCATTGTGAACGGCCCGGCGGCGCTCATGCGTTGTCTCCCAGCAGGGTTTGCGCCCAGTCCAACACCCGCGCCAGCGCATCAGGCGCATCACACGGCACCACCACGCGCTGCGGCATGCTGCGCAGCCAGGTGAGCTGGCGCTTGGCCAGTTGGCGGGTGGCGAAGATGCCGCGCTCGCGCAGCTCGGCACACTGGGCGGGGGAGGGCGGGTCGGCCTGGTCCAGCGTTTCCCAGGCTTGGCGGTAGCCCACGCAGCGCATGGCGGGCAGGTCTGGGTGCAGGTCGCCGCGCGCGCGCAGGGCCCGGAGTTCGTCCAGAAAACCGGCGGCCAGCATGGCGTCAAAGCGCTGGGCGATGCGCGTGTGCAGCCAGGCGCGGTCGGCCGGTTCCAGGCTCAGGAAAGCGCCAGCAGGGATCGGGTTGTCGGCGCCTTGCTGCGCCCCGGTCTGGAAGGCGGAGATCGGTTGGCCCGAGACCTCGAACACCTCCAGCGCGCGCTGGATGCGCTGCGCATCGTTGGGCGCGAGCCGCGCGGCGCTCACCGGGTCGCGCTGCGCGAGTTCCGCATGCATCGCTGGCCAGCCATGGGCGGCAGCGGCGGCTTCGATGCGGGCGCGCACAGCCGCATCCGCCCGGGGCATGTCGTCCAGACCCTGCATCAGCGCCTTGAAATACAGCAGGGTGCCGCCCACCAGCAGCGGCGTGCGGCCCCGGGCCTGGATCTCGCCGATCAGGCGCCGGGCGTCGCGCACAAAATCGGCCGCGCTGTAGGCCTGCAGCGGATCGGTAAGGTCGATCAGGTGGTGCGGTACCTGCGCCTGCTCGGTGGCGCTGGGCTTGGCGGTGCCGATGTCCATGCCCCGGTACACCAGGGCGGAATCCACGCTGATGATCTCCACTGGCC
>DAIOEI010000248.1:0-4153 GCA_036746335.1 Hydrogenophaga sp.
AAGACCTTGCCTCTCAACACATCCTGGTGCAGGAGTTTCCTGCGGCCCGTCCTTCATTGCGGCTGGCGGTGGTCACCGAAACTTGGCCGCCCGAGGTCAATGGTGTGGCGCTGACGCTGGCCCGGCTGGTGCGCGGCTTGTGCGAACACAACCACCAGGTGCAACTGGTGCGCCCGCGCCAGTCGCCCGCAGAGCCCGGCGGGCCAGACCGGCTGGCGCAGGGGCTGGGCTTTGAAGAGATGCTCATGCGCGGAATGCCGATTCCGCGTTACCCGCAGCTCAAGCTGGGGCTACCGGGCAAAAAAGCGCTGATCTCGGCCTGGGCGGTGCAGCGGCCTGATCTGGTGCACATCGCCACCGAAGGCCCGCTGGGCTGGTCGGCCCTGCAGGCCGCACGCCACTTGCGCCTGCCCGTGACTTCTGACTTTCGCACCAACTTTCACAGCTACAGCCAGCATTACGGCCTGGGCTGGCTGCGCAAGCCCATCGTGGCGTACCTGCGCAAGTTTCACAACCTCACCCAATGCACCATGGTGCCTACCCGAGCGCTGTGTGCCGAGCTGATTTCCAACGGGTTTGAGAATACCTGCGTGGTCGCCCGTGGCGTGGACACCTCTCTTTTTGCGCCGCAGCGCAGGCGCAACACGATTCGCGCGAGTTGGGGGGCCGACGAGGCCAGCCTGGTGTTGCTGGTGGTCGGGCGCCTGGCCGCCGAGAAGAACCTGGAAGTGGCGGTGCGTGCCGCCGAGGCTATGCGCGCGGTACATCCGGGTGTGCGGCTGGTGTTTGTGGGTGACGGCCCTCAGCGGGATGCGCTGCAACACGCCTGCCCCTGGGCCGAATTCACGGGCCAGTTGCGCCACGAGGCGCTGGCCGAAGCCTATGCCTCGGCCGATCTCTGTCTGTTTCCCAGCATGACCGAGACTTTTGGCAACGTCACGCTCGAAGCCCTGTCCAGTGGCCTGCCGGTGCTCGCATTCGATACCGCCGCCGCACAGGAATGGGTGGCCCATGGGCGCAGCGGCTGGCTGGTGCCTGCGGGCGATGCGCTGGCCTATGTGGCGATGGCGCAGCAACTCGCACAACAACCCGATGCCATCAGCGCTGCACGAAGCCCGGCGCGCGCTCAGGTGGCCCAGCTGGACTGGTTGCAGATCACGGCCCAGGTCGAGCGCATCTTCCAGCGGGTGATCGCGCAGCACTCGGGCATGGCCCTGCCCGCCAGCCCGCCGGTGCCTGCTCTGTAAGCGCTTGCTTGCCAGGGCAGTCACCGGCCAGGCCGGTGAACGCACACTCAGGGCGGGGTGAGGGTGATGCCCGCTGCGGTCACGACCGACTGGTGCGAGTAATCGGCAGCCGCTGGGCGGCCCACCGTGCCTTTGGCGCGCACATAGTCCACAAAGGTCTGCGTGTACAGCAGGTAGTTGTTGACCACATTGCCGGTGGCGAAGATGGTGCCGAAGGTGGTGTAGCCATCGCGTCCGCTGGCAATGAAGTCGTTGGTCACCACGGTGTAGGTGCGGCCTAAGTCGATGGCCGACCAGTTGCCGGTGGCGCGGTCGCGCACCTCCACATTGCTGAAACGCGATCCGCGGGCCTTGCTCATGTCCAGGTGCCAACGCAAGCCGGCGGCGTAGGGGTGGGAGCCATCGGACCCAGCGGCGTCAAGGTGGTTGGCCACGGCGTCTTCCAGCACGTCCACCACCTGCTGCCCGGTCAGGGGCATTTCGATCAGCACGTTGGTGAATGGCAGCAGCAAGAAGGCCGTGTCCAGACTGATCGGGCCCTCCGGCACCGGGATGCGAACGCCACCCGCGTTCTGGATGGCCACATCGGCCCGCAGGCTGCCTGCGAGGAAGGCATCGGCCACCACCTGGGCGGCGTCGCTACCGCGTGCCAGCGTGTTGGCCGCATCGCAGCCCGGTGTGCCGCCGGAGCGGTTATCCCCACCCGGCACACGCATCAGGCACAGCGGCTCCAATGCCTGGCCAATGACTTCGGTCTTTTTGCTCTCGACCTGGGCGGAATAGGTCGCCAGCGTGGCCGCAGCCGCAGCGTCGGGCTCGGTCACGCGGAGCAGCGAGCCCTTGAGTTGGTCCACCAGGCCCTGGCGCGTGGTCTCGTCCACCGTTGCCCAGGCCCCACCCGCGTCCCTGCGCTGGAAGCTTGAACCCACCAGCAGCGAAGCCTGGCCCGAGCAGCTTTGCACTTCGCCTTTTTTGTTGAACTTCAGCTGCATCTCGCCGATGGCCTTGCTGTACTCCCAGGCCTGGCCGATACAGACCGGTTTGCCGTCTTTGTTGGTCACCTGGGTGGGGTAGCTGCCGGCGCTGCTCAGGCCGAAGGCGCTGAAATCGCCCAGCAGGCTGTGCGAGTCGCCGCCGATGATGGCGTCCACGTCGGTCAACTGGGCGGCCATGGCCTTGTCGGCCTCGTAGCCCTGGTGCGTGAGCAGCACGAAGTGGCGGATGCCCTGCTTTTTCAGTGTGTCGATGGTGCGTTGCGCAGCCGGGATTTCGTCCTCAAACACGGTGCTGGCCAGGGGGCGCGACGAGTTGGTGGTCTTGCCCTTGATGTCGATGCCGATGATGGCCACCCGCACGCCTTGCATCTTCTTGATCGTGTACGGCTGTATGTAGTCGGTGGCGCTGCTCATGGCCAGCGGCGTGCCCAGAGCGGGCTTGACGTTGGCTGCCAGCACCGGCGTCTGGCAGCTGCCACTGCGCAGGAAATCCAGGAACACCTTGAGCCCGGCGTCCGAGTCGTCGAACTCGTGGTTGCCCAGGGCGAAGGCGTCGAAACACACGGTGTTCATCATCGCGGCATCGGCCTCGCCTTTGAACAGGGTGTAGTACAGCGAGCCGGTGATGGCGTCACCCGCGTGCAGCTTGAGCATGTTGGCCTTCTTCGGCGCCGCGTTGAAGGCACTGGTCACGCGGGCGAAACCGCCCAGCTCCACGCGTGTGGGCACGCCACCGATTTGCAGTTCGGCGTTGCGTTGCGGGTCCAGCTGGGAATGGTGGTCGTTGATGTGCATCAGCGTGAGATCCAGCGCGGGGAACTTCGGTGAATTCCCCTTCGGCTTGGTGACCTCGGGGTAGCCCCCGCCGCCACAGGCGGCCAGGGCAACAACCAGACTGGTGGCCAGCCAGGTGGCATGGCAACGGGAAGGTGTGAACTTCAAGGAGATCTCCTGTGGGGTGGATAGAACTTTTGCATGCTGCCCGCTCGACGTGACAAACCCATGTCGGACGGGCTCCGTTGTTGTGAGGGAAAAGAGGATGCGGCTGACGCGCCGAACCCTCCGGGCGGACTTTCACCGAACCGTCACATGCAATGCCTAAAGTTCGCTATGTTCTCAACCCCCGGCAACAGGAAAGCCCCATGTCCAACCTCCCCTCCAGCCTGATCATTGACAACGGCGACGGCGACGAGCCGATGTCCAACCACAGCAGCAACCCGCATTTCAGCGAAGTTCTCAACGCCCACCTGAGCCGCCGCTCGGCGTTGAAGGGCGGCCTGGGTGCCTCGATCGCCGCCATGTTCGGCGGCATTGGTCTCGCTGGCTGCGCCACCACCGCCGGTGGTGCGAGCGGCAAGCTGATCGGCTTTGAAGCCGTTCCCACCAGCAGCGCCGACACGGTGATCGTGCCCAAGGGCTACAAGGTGCAGAGCTTCATCCCCTGGGGCACCCCCATCAGCGGCAACATGCCAGCGTTCGACCCGATGAAAAACACCGGCGCCGACCAAGCCAACCAAATGGGCAGCCACCACGACGGCATGCACTTTTTCCCCATCGAAGGCAAAGACCCCTACAGCGGCAGCTCCACCGAAGGCCTGCTGGTGATGAACCACGAATACGTGGAGCCGCGCTATATGCATGCGAGCGCTGTGGGCCAGAAACTCGACCGTGGTGGTGTGCCTCCCCTGGTCAATGGCAAACGCCCAGCCGACGAATGCCTCAAGGAAATGAATGCCCACGGTGTTTCTGTGGTGCATGTCAAGAAGGGCAACAACGGCCAGTGGGACGTGGTGCCGGGCAAGTTCAACCGCCGCATCACCGGCGCCACACCCATGGCCATCAGCGGCCCGGTGCGTGGCAGCGATTTCGTCAAGACCAAACACAGCCCGGACGGCACCCGCACCCGCGGCA
>DAIOEI010000249.1:0-4149 GCA_036746335.1 Hydrogenophaga sp.
CATGTGCACAAATTCCTCGTGGGTGGCATCCATGCGCGGGTCGCCGGTGTGCAACCGCTGGTTCCAGTCGAGGCCAGCCAGAGGTGTATGAGTAGTGGGGGCGGAGGCGTTGGTGTCCATGAGGTCACACTGTAGCGGCAAAGCGGCGCTGCGCCGCTTGACAGAGGTCAAGCCGATGCGGGCGAGAGCATTTGCTGCACAGCGGTCTGGACTTCAGCCGAGGCCAGCGCCTGGGGCAGGCGCGCAAGGGAGTGGTGCTGCAGCCGTTGGCGCAGGTGGTGTGTGTCAGCCCCCTGGTCAAGATAGGGATCGTATCCTTCGAGTTGGGCTTGCTGCCCCAGCGCCAGCCTCTCGCCCAACCGGGCACAGAAATAGCCGATGGCAAGTCGGGTGGTGGCGGGGTTCGCGGATGTGGGGTCGTCCGCCAGGAGCTGGCGCCCGATACCCTTGACATCGGCCACCAACGTCGGGGGCAGCTCCCAGCTTTGCATCAAAAGCCCCCCGATTTCAGTGGCGTTCAGACCGAGCAGTTTCTGCTCCAGGCGCGCTCTTTCCAGCCGGTCACGGCCCAGCCAGGATCGCATGCCGGAGGCGGGTATGAGCGAGGCGGTGGCCAGTTGCCCGACAAAGCTGAGCACGACCTGGGTGGCCAGGCTGCCTTGGTCCGGCAGGTTCAGCACCTTGCCCAGGCGCACCGCGAGTTCGCTGGCCACTGCACTGGCTTTCCAGATCGCATCGAAGGCTTGCTGGGTCTCCGCCAGCTTGGGCTTGAAGGCTTCGGCGAGCATGTATTGCAGGCAGATGCTGCGCACGGAGTTCATGCCGAGAAAGGTCACAGCCTGGCCGATGCTGGTGACCGGTTGACGCAGTCCGAACAAGGGGGAATTCACCGCGGCCAGTATCTTGCCGGCGATCAAGGGTTCGCCCATCACCAGATCGCTCAGTTCGGTGGAGTTGGCGCGCGCGACAAACTCCGGCGAAAGCAACTGTTGCATGGACCGAGGCGGGCGCGGTATGCCCTTGACGGCGGTCAACAAGGTCTGGCGGTGGGCGGCGTCCATGTCTTTCGCATCGCGCCAGCGAAAAGCGGCAAGTGATTCGGGTTCGGGTTCCGGTTCTGGCGCCCGGGCTGCAACGACCGGTGCCTTGGCTTCGGCAGCGGTTTGCACGGGGAGCGGGGCACTGGGTTTGACCCGGCCGTTTGAGGCTTTACCTGTGGGCGCAGGCGTGCGGCGAAACCACCAAAAGCCGACGGCAACCAGCAACAGGGCTGGGATCCAAAGCAATGAGACAGACACAGGAAATCCTCCGTTGAATACATGCCTGGTGAGCGAAACACCAGCTTATGTCATGTATCGACGGATCGGGCGGGTTCTTGAGAGGCGCCCGGGCTCGCTCAAGCGCCGGCGTGGCTGCCCGCGCTGAGCACCGCTGTGGTGAGGCTTACAAGGCGGGGTTCAGGCGCAGGCGATGGCGCTGAATCTGGGCCCGGACTTGCGCGGGTGCTGTGCCGCCGAGGGTGTTGCGGGCGTTCAGGCTGCCCCGCAAACTCAGACAATCGTAGACGTCCTTCTCGATGGACGCATGGAAGCCCTGCAGCACCGCCAGCGGCAGTTCCGAGAGGTCGCACTGGTGCGATGTGGCGGCTTTCACGGCGTGGGCCACGGTTTCGTGCGCATCGCGGAAGGGCAGGCCTTTCTTGACCAGGTAGTCGGCCAGGTCGGTGGCGGTGGCGTAGCCTTTTTTGGCCGCTTCTTCCATGGCGATGGCGTTCACCGTGATACCGCCTTCTTTCTGGCCGGTCACAGGGTTCACCTGGCCACCCACCATCTCGGCAAAGATGCGCAGCGTGTCCTTGAGCGTGTCCACCGTGTCGAACAGCGGCTCCTTGTCTTCCTGGTTGTCCTTGTTGTAGGCCAGGGGCTGGCCCTTCATGAGCGTGATCAGTCCCATCAGGTGGCCGACCACGCGGCCGGTTTTGCCGCGCGCGAGTTCGGGTACGTCGGGGTTTTTCTTCTGCGGCATGATGGAGCTGCCGGTGGTGAAGCGGTCGGCGATCTTCACGAAGCCGAAGTTCTGGCTCATCCACAAAATCAGCTCTTCGGAAAAGCGGCTGATGTGCACCATGCACAGGCTGGCGGCGGAAGTGAATTCGATCGCGAAGTCGCGGTCGCTCACGCCGTCCAGGCTGTTCTGGCAGACCTGCGGCTGGCCTTGCTCATCGACCATGCCCAGGGTGCGTGCCACGCGCTCGCGGTCCAGCGGGTAGGTGGTGCCAGCCAGCGCGGCGGAGCCCAGGGGCAGGCGGTTGGTGCGGCGGCGGACGTCGGCCATTCGCTCAGCGTCGCGGGCGAACATTTCCACGTAGGCCAGCAGGTGGTGCGCAAAGCTCACTGGCTGCGCCACCTGCAGATGGGTAAAGCCGGGCAGGATGACTTCCACGTTTTGCTCGGCCACATCCACCAGCGCAGTCTGCAGTTCTTTGAGCAGATCACTGATGAGGTCGATTTCGCCGCGCAGCCACAGGCGCACGTCGGTGGCGACCTGGTCGTTGCGCGAGCGGCCAGTGTGCAGTCGCTTGCCCGCGTCGCCCACCAGCTGGGTCAGGCGCGCCTCGATGTTCAGGTGCACGTCTTCCAGGTCCAGCTGCCACTCGAAGGCACCCGATTCGATCTCGCTGCGGATCTGCGCCATGCCGCGCTGGATGTGTGCAAGGTCCTCGGCGCCGATGATGTTCTGCTCGGCCAGCATCTCGGCGTGAGCCAGGCTGCCCGTGATGTCGGCCAGCCAGAGGCGCTTGTCAAAAAACACGCTGGCGGTGTAGCGCTTGACCAGTTCGCTCATCGGCTCCGAGAATAGGGCAGACCAGGCTTCGGATTTCTTGTCGAATTGGTGGGTGGACATGGGTGGTGCCAGCGGCGAGAGAGGTTCTGAGGAAGGCGCAGGGGCCATTGGGGCCATGTGTCAGCCGCTTCGGAAAAGAACTCCCCCCGAAGACGCTGGCGACCCGTGAAACAAGCCATGCAAGACGCTCGAATTTTATCGACCTTCCAGGACCTGCCACCGCCAGCAACGGGGCGCACGCCCACAGGGGTGCCTGCGCCACACAGCCCTTCGCGTGTGCTTGACGCCTGCCAGGTGGGCGTGGTGCTGCGCGTGGTGGCGTTTGTTCAGGCCATGGTGGCGGTGTTGGCCCTGTTTGGCGCGCCGGGTCTGGACGCCTGGCTGGCGCAGGCGGCCATGCTCACCGGAGCGACCTTGCCGGCCACTTTGTTGTGGCTGGTGCTCTCTTGTGCACTGAAAAAGGTCCTGGGTCGCTGGTCGTTGAGCGGTCAGTGGGTGGCCGGAGTGGCGCTGGGTGGCCTGGCGGGCCTTTATGGCTGCGGCATGCTGGCCTGGCTGGGTCTGGTGCAGCCGGCGCCCTGGCTGGGGAGCGCGGCCGCAGGTGCGCTGACCGCGGCGGTGGTGGTGGCTGGCCTGGTCTGGCGCGTGCGCGCCCAGACACCCGCGGAAACTGCGGCCCGCCTGGCCGAGTTGCAGGCCCGCATCCGCCCGCATTTTCTGTTCAACACCCTCAACAGTGCGATTGCCCTGGTGCGCGAGGAGCCGGCCAAGGCCGAGCGCTTGCTTGAAGACCTCAGCGAGCTGTTCCGCCACGCGCTGGCGGATCCTCGCGAGTCGGTGACGCTGCAGCAGGAGCTGGCGCTGGCGCAGCACTACCTGGCGATTGAAACCGTTCGGTTTGGGGATCGCTTGCAGGTGGAATGGCAGCTGGATGCATCGGCGGCCGAGGCGCGTTTGCCCCCGCTGATCTTGCAGCCGCTGGTGGAGAACGCAGTCAAGCACGGTGTGGAGCCCAGCCCCACCGGCGCCGTGATCCGGATCAGCACGCAGCGGCGCAGCGCAACGGTGGTGATCAAGGTGACGAACACGGTGCCGGCAGGCGCTGGCGCGCCCGGCAACGGGCTGGCGCTGGACAACGTGCGCCAGCGGCTGGCCCTGTTGCACGATGTGCAGGGTCAGTTTCAGAGTGCGCTGGTGGATGGTGTCTATCAGGTGCGATTGGAGATACCGGTGTAAGCTGGAGCGCGAAGGCAGAACCGAATGCAAGGAACCGTTCGATGACGTTGAAGGTGTTGATCGTTGACG
>DAIOEI010000250.1:0-4126 GCA_036746335.1 Hydrogenophaga sp.
AGCAAAAGCAAGCACTTACAGAGCAATCTGCAAGTACTGCTTGAAAACCTTCCAGCCCGTGCGGTTTTGGGCAGCACGATTCCCATGCCGCCAAATGACGGGTTCAACCCGGGCATCCGGGCGCCAGCGCACTCAGAGGATGTAGCGCGACAAATCCTCGTTGCGACTGAGTGCGCCCAGGCGCGCATCCACATAAGTCGCATCCACTGTGACAGTTTGCCCCTGCAGACCTGTGGCGCCGTAACTGACCTCATCGAGCAGGTGCTCCATGACGGTGGACAGGCGCCGGGCACCGATGTTCTCGGTGCGCTCGTTGACGTCGCAAGCCACTTGCGCGAGCCGGCGAATGCCTTCAGGCGTGAACGACAGGGTCACACCTTCCGTAGCCAGCAAGGCCTGGTATTGGCGTACCAGTGAGGCGTGGGTCTGGGTGAGAATGGCCTCGAAATCGTCCACCGACAGCGATTGCAGTTCGACCCGGATCGGAAAGCGGCCCTGCAACTCCGGGATCAGATCGCTGGGTTTGGCCAGGTGAAAAGCCCCGCTGGCAATGAAAAGGATGTGGTCCGTCTTGACCATGCCGTACTTGGTGGTCACCGTGGTGCCCTCGACCAGCGGCAGCAAGTCCCGCTGCACACCCTGACGAGAAACCTCGGCGCCACCCGTCTCGCTGCGCGAGGCCACTTTATCGATCTCGTCAATGAACACGATGCCGTTCTGCTCGGTGTTGTGCAGGGCCTGCGATTTGACCTCTTCCTCGTTGACCAGCTTGCCTGCCTCCTCGTCCACCAGCAGGCGAAGGGCTTCCTTGATCGGCAGCTTGCGGGTGCTGCGCCGCCCCTGGCCCATCTGGCTGAAGAGCCCGCGCAGCTGCTCGGTCATCTCCTCCATGCCGGCAGGGCCCATGATTTCCATGGACGGACGGGCCTCTTGCAAGTCGATTTCAATCTCGCGATCGTCCAGCTGCCCCTCCCTGAGCTTCTTGCGAAAAGCCTGCCGGGTCGGGTTGTCGGTTGCCGGTATCGACTCACCTGCCGATCCACGCGCCGTGGGCAGCAGCACATCAAGAATGCGCTCCTCGGCAGCGTCTTCGGCCCGGGTGCGTTGTTGGCGCACCGCACGCTCGCGTGCCTGCTTGACCGCCATCTCCACCAGGTCGCGCACGATGCTGTCCACATCTTTGCCGACATATCCCACTTCGGTGAATTTGGTGGCTTCGACCTTGATGAACGGCGCGTCCGCCAGCCGAGCCAGTCGCCGGGCAATCTCGGTCTTGCCTACTCCGGTGGGGCCGATCATCAGAATGTTTTTGGGCGTGATCTCGGGACGCAGCTTCTCATCCACCTGCTGGCGGCGCCAACGGTTGCGCAAAGCAATCGCCACGGCGCGCTTGGCAGCCTGCTGGCCGATGATGTGGTGGTCGAGTTCGGAGACGATCTCCTGCGGAGTCATGGATGACATGAGCGGTTCTGCCTTGCCTTTGGGGCATTCATGAAAGATGGGGAATTGTCCCCTTGGACAAGAGGTACAAAACGCTCAGCGCAGCGTTTTCAGAGCACTTCAACCGTATGGTTCATATTGGTGTAGATGCAGATCTCACCCGCGATCGCCAGCGACTGGCGCACCACATCCTCCGCACTGAGTGCTGTGTGTTGCACCAAAGCGCGTGCTGCGGCTTGTGCATAAGCACCACCAGATCCGATGGCAACCACGCCGTGCTCGGGCTCCAGCACGTCGCCGTTGCCGGTGATGATCAGGGCAGCGCTGTGATCGGCCACTGCCAGCATGGCCTCGAGTCGGCGCAGCACGCGGTCGGTACGCCAGTCTCTCGTGAGTTCGATGGCGGCCCGCACCAAATGACCCTGGTGCTTTTCCAGCTTGGCTTCAAAGCGCTCGAACAGGGTGAATGCGTCGGCTGTGGCTCCCGCAAAGCCAGCGAGTACCTTGTCATGGTGCAACTTGCGCACCTTGCGGGCGGTGCCTTTGACCACAATGTGCCCCAGTGTTACCTGGCCATCGCCCCCGATAGCGACCTGCACACCATCGGGTGATTCGCGTCGCACGCACACAATGGTGGTTCCGTGAAAAGTATCCATAACAGGTGGAGTTGGTGGCGGTCAGACGTATCTCAAGGTCTTGCAGGCAAGTCGAGGCAATTTGTTCAAGAGCAGCAAAGAGCCTACTTCACCGGCCCGCCAGTGCTGCACTCGCAAAAGGCTGCAGCGCCATTGCGACAGACGTTTGCCGGGTCAATCGTGCCGCAGCACAACCTTGGCACTTTCGGTGATGCCAATGACGTGGAAAAAGGCAGAGACCAGCCGGTGAACATCCACAAACTGGATGATATGGCCCTGTGCATGATGGGAGGAGGCCCAATTGAGCAGGGAGCCTGCTGCAGAAAAGTCCACCCGAATCAGGTTTCGGCACGAAATGATCAGTACATCGGTGTTGGCCATATGACGCTCCAGGCCGTTGACCACGTCCTGGGCATCGCCCTGCACTTCTCCCGACATTTCCACCAGCCCCAATTGGCTGAAATCCGTCGCCTGGTTGCTGTCCATGCCGGAGTCCCCAAGCGAGGATGGCGGAAGCGACTCCAGCAGCAGTTCGCCAAGCGCGGTCCCGCCACCGTCCGGCTGTTGACCGCCTCCAACCACCGGCCTGAAGTGGCAATGGGGACGCTCCCAGCCGGGTGGTGATACCTCGAAAGTGACGCAAAAGTCCAGTGCAGTCAACTCAAACTCGTCGGGTGCATTCATGACGCGCAACGCCGACATGCGCAACTCCCACCACAACTGCTCCACTTCCCGGCGCCCGGAGGGCGTCAAGCCTTTGAGGCATTCCCGCAGGCGAGCGGTACCAATGAAGCACAACTCGATGTCTTGGTCACCCCACAAAGTAAAGATGCCCACCAGCGCCCTGGCAGCCTTCAAGTCGATCGACTCCAGCGAACTCCAGTCCACCACCCAAGGCGGGTTTGCACGCAACAAAACGTTCTGAAGACCCCCAACCGCGTGCGCATCGAGCACCGGTTCACAGACCCAATTGGCTCGACCGATCTGGGTGCTGGGCGTGTAGAGCTTTCCAGTGGCCGCGGTCACCGCCGCCGGCATGTCATACCACTGGGGTGCTGACCGACCAAAACGGTTTACAAAATCCAGCGCCTGACTCTCAAACGGTTCTTGCTGGCCGGTCGCTCTGTACAGGTCAAACAAAGCCAACCAGTCGTCTTGACGGGCATCGCCCTGTGCGCTGCTCAGGGCATCCAGCAAGCCTTGTTCTGCACCTTTGTCATCCCCATTGGCAAAGCGGATGGCTGCCTCCTCCACCTCAGGATCCTGGGCAATCTCATAAACATCGAGTGACAGGAAATGAGAGGCCGAGAAGCCCAGAGACGACACACCACCACTCGCATCCGGGCCACGGCTGGGCGCCATGAGCCCTGTGCGTGCCGTCGCGGGCGCAGAGGGCGGTTTGCTGGCGCTGGTGGTAGTTTCCTGTGGCGGCTTCCGCACGGCGGGAGCGGGTGCTGCCGCTGCCGCTGCCGCTGCCGCTGCCGAAACTGGCAGCATACCGCCCGGTACGGTCGCGGGCACCGTCGGCGGCAAGGTGGGCTGTGTCAGTGACGCTGCTTCGGTTTCGTGGTATTGGGCGGTGCGCCTTTGCAGATGCGAGTCGCTCGGTGCCGACGGCTTGGTTACGCCGCCTTTGCGGTCCAGCGGCGTTCCACCTGTACTGTGGTTCAAGCTGGAGCCCGTCGTCAGAGAGTCTGGCCCTTTGGTCTTCCACCACTGCATCGACATCTGGGCTTCGATCTCGTCGATCTTCTTGAGCGTCATCGCCCGATCATCTGGCTTGGATGGCAGGCTGCTCTGGAAAAAGGAAGGTCGCACGCCCTGCGCAGCATCGGCATTGCCCTCCCGGCTGCGTATCTTTCGAAGCATGTCGAATTCGCGCTTGCGGACAAAGTCGTTGCGGCGCTTGCGCTCGATCATCTCCTTGAGCGCGGCCTTGCTGTACTCGCTCTCGCGATCAGCGGTTCGGGTGTCAAGGTCCGACCAGCTGGTGGTCGGATGGCGGACGAACTTGACCACCTTGGACAGGAAGCCGCGGTTGGAGTCGTCCT
>DAIOEI010000251.1:0-4120 GCA_036746335.1 Hydrogenophaga sp.
TGACGACTTCGCCGGGCGCGACGGAGAAGTCACCATCGACCCAGTTGGCGACCACGCGGATGTGGCGGTCCATCAGCTGGCCCATGCGGGCGGCCACGGGGGCCAGCGAGTCTTCGGGCTTGAACGCGCCTTCGGTGGGGCGCCCCAGGTGGCTGGTCACCATGACAGCGGCTCCGGCGTCCAGCGCCATCTGGATGGCCGGGATGCTGGCGCGGATGCGGGTGTCTTCGGTGATCTTGCCCTCATCGTCTTGCGGCACGTTGAGGTCGGCGCGGATGAAGACGCGCTTGTCGCGGGCGAAGCCGCTGGCACAAACGTCGCTGAATCGCAGGAATTTCATCGCAGTTTCCTTCGATCAGTTGCGACCGACGTGCTGCACGAAGCGCATCATGTTGCAGGTGTAGCCGTACTCGTTGTCGTACCAGGCCACGACCTTGACGAAGGTCTTGTCCAGCGCGATGCCGGCGTCGGCGTCGAAGATCGAGGGCATGGCACAACCCCGGAAATCGGTGGAGACGACCTTGTCGGTGGTGTAGCCCAGCACGCCCTTGAGCGCGCCTTCGCTGGCGGTCTTCATGGCCTGGCAGATGTCGTCGTAGCTGGCTTCGGTGTTCAGCTCGACCGTCAGGTCCACCACCGACACGTCGGAGGTCGGCACGCGGAAGGCCATGCCGGTGAGCTTCTTGTTCAGCTCGGGCAGCACCACGCCCACGGCCTTGGCCGCACCGGTGGACGACGGGATGATGTTCTCCAGAATGCCGCGACCACCGCGCCAGTCTTTGCTCGACGGGCCGTCCACGGTCTTCTGCGTGGCCGTGGCGGCGTGCACGGTGGTCATCAGGCCGCGCTTGATGCCAAAGCGGTCGTTCAGCACCTTGGCCACGGGGGCCAGGCAGTTGGTGGTGCAGGAAGCGGCGGAGACGATGGCCTCGCCCGCGTACTTCGCGTGGTTCACGCCGAAAACGAACATGGGCGTGGCATCCTTGGAGGGGGCCGACTGCACCACTTTTTTCGCACCGGCATCGATGTGCTTCTGGCAGGTGTCCTCGGTCAGGAAGAAGCCGGTGGATTCAACGACCACGTCGACGCCGATTTCGTTCCACTTCAGTTGGGCCGGGTCTTTTTCGGCGGTCAGGCGGATCTTCTTGCCATTGACCACCAGATGGTTGCCGTCTACAGACACGGTGCCCTTGAAGCGGCCGTGCACGCTGTCGTACTGCAGCATGTAGGCCAGGTATTCGGGCTCCAACAGGTCGTTGATGCCAACGACTTCGATGTCCTTGAACTCGGCTTCCTGCGTGACGGCGCGAAACACCATGCGCCCGATGCGCCCGAAGCCGTTGATACCGATCTTGATGGTCATGGGAATGTCTCCAGAAGTGAAAAACAGGTCAGGGGGTGGCCGGCAGACCGGCGGTCAGCGCCGAGAAGTCGGCGATCACCCGGTCGGGGTGGCAGGACTCTATGGGTTCGCCCATGTTGTATCCGTACGGCAGCGCCCAGACCGTGATCTGCGCGTTGCGCGCGGTGGCCACGTCGATGGACGAGTCGCCCACAAACAGTGTGCGCTCGCGCGCCACGCCAAAACGCTGCAAGCAGTCGTGAATGCCTGCCGGGTTG
Organism: Hydrogenophaga sp.; assembly: GCA_036746335.1. GTDB lineage: Bacteria > Pseudomonadota > Gammaproteobacteria > Burkholderiales > Burkholderiaceae_C > Hydrogenophaga. The sequence goes on from DAIOEI010000251.1 coordinate 1,621, forward strand.
GGCTTCTTCACGGGCAGGGTATCGCCGCTGATCACGTGATCAAACAGCGGCGCCATCTGGTGCGCATCCAGAACGACCCGGGTGTAGCGGCCTTCCTTGTTGGTCATCACAGCGAGCTTCACGCCTTCGGCACGCAGGGCAAGCAGCGTCTCGCGCACCCAGGGGTACAGGTGGCTGCGGGTGCCGCAGCGCTGTTCGTAATGCAAGCCGAAGGCGGCCTCGATCTGCTTGAAGTTGTCGGCCGCCTGCACCGCTTCCTGCGTCGTCTGGCCGGTCTCGGCCAGCGCCTGGATCAGCAGCGTGCGCGTGCCGTGGCCAATCCACTCGTTCACCTGCTGCTGTGTCACCGGTGGCAGGTCAAACTGCGTCAGCGTGTCGTTGACCGCGTCGGCGATCTCCGGCGCGGTCTCGATCAGGGTGCCGTCGAGGTCGAACAGGATGAGGTCGTAGGGATAGCGAAAAGTCACGTCATGCACCTGCAAAGAAAAAAGGCCTTGCGACAGAAAGGGCTGCGCATCTAGAACGCCGCGGAACCGGCTTTGCCGGGCCGCAGGCGCTGCCCCTTGAAGGGCGGATCGCAGCGACGGGGGTGGTCAATGACTCCCAGGAACAATGTGTTCGGGCAGCACTTGCTCCCGGCGATGGGCTGCCCGGTGCACCAGCGTGCGCACGGCCTCACACACGCGTGGGCTGGTGATGCCGAAATGAGCGTAAAGGTCCTTGGCCGGCGCAGACTCGCCAAAGCTGGAAATACCGATGACGACACCGGTGCGGCCCACGTACTTGCGCCAGAAGTCCGGGTGCGCCGCCTCGACGGCCACGGTGGGCAGGGACAACGGCAACACCATGTCCTGGTAGGCCTCGGACTGGCGGTCGAACACGTTGCTGCAGGGCATGGACACCACGCGGGTGCTGATGCCCTCAAGTGCCAGAGCGGCATGGGCCTCCATCGCCAGCGAGGTCTCGGAACCGGTGGCCAAGATCACGGCCTGCGGGTTTGCGCCTTCGGCCAGCACATAGCCACCCTTTCGGATCTTTTCGACCATGGACAGGTCGCACAAACGCGGCAGGTTCTGGCGCGAGAAGCACAGCGCGCTCGGACCGTCGCGCCGCTCGATCGCACACGCCCAGGCCACGGCGGTTTCCAGTCCATCGGCCGGGCGCCACACGTCCAGACCCGGGATGATGCGCAGGCTGGGCACATGCTCGACCGACTGGTGCGTCGGGCCGTCTTCGCCCAGGCCGATGGAGTCGTGCGTGAACACGTGGATCACGCGCTGCTTCATCAGCGCGGCCATGCGGATGGCGTTGCGGCTGTAGTCGCTGAACGTGAGGAAGGTGCCGCCGTAAGGGATGTAGCCGCCGTGCAGGGCGATGCCGTTCATGATCGCGGCCATGCCGAACTCGCGCACGCCGTAGCTCAGATGGTTGCCCCAGGTGTCGCGACCCGCTTTGACGCAGCCCTTGAAGTTGGTCAGGTTGGAACCGGTGAGGTCGGCGCTGCCGCCGAAGAACTCGGGCACCAGCGGTGCCAGCGCGTCGAGCGCGTTCTGGCTGGCCTTGCGGGTGGCAAAGGCGTCGGCCTTGGCGGCGATGGCTTCCAGCACCTGCGGCAGCTGGTCGGCAAACGCGGGCAGCAGGTCACCCGCCATGCGGCGCTGAAACTCGGCGGCGAGTTCGGGGAAAGCGGTGCGGTAGGCCGCAAAGCGGGTGTTCCAGGCCGCCTCGGCGGCGGCGCCGCTGTCTTTGGCGTCCCAAGCCGTGGCGATGTCGGCGGGAATCTCGAACGGCGCGGCCGTCCAGCCCAGCGCGTCGCGCGTGGCCTGTACCTCGACAGCGCCGAGCGCGGCGCCGTGCACGTCGTGCGTGCCGGCCTTGTTGGGCGAGCCCATTCCGATCACCGTCTTGCAGCAGATCAGCGTGGGTTTGCCGTCGGCGCGCGCGCCCTGCCCTTTCGCCTGGATCAGCGCGGCCTCGATGGCGGCCGGGTTGTGGCCGTCCACGTTGGGGATCACGTGCCAGCCGTAGGCGTCGAAGCGCTTGGGGGTGTCGTCGGTGAACCAGCCTTCCACATGACCGTCGATGGAGATGCCGTTGTCGTCGTAAAAGGCCACCAGCTTCGAGAGGCGCAGCGTTCCCGCCAGCGCGCAGGCCTCGTGGCTGATGCCTTCCATCAGACATCCGTCTCCCAGGAAGGCGTAGGTGAAGTGGTCCACCACTGCGTGGCCTTCTTGGTTGAACTCGGCGGCCAGCAGCTTCTCGGCCAGCGCCATGCCCACGGCGTTGGTGATGCCCTGGCCCAGCGGACCGGTGGTGGTTTCCACGCCGGGGGTGATGCCCACCTCGGGGTGGCCGGCGGTCTTGCTGTGCAGCTGGCGGAAGTTCTTCAGCTCGCTCATCGGCAGGTCGTAGCCCGTGAGGTGCAGCAGCGCGTAGATCAGCATCGAGCCGTGGCCGTTGGACAGCACGAAGCGGTCGCGGTCGGGCCAGTGCGGGTTGC